>WQXW01000080.1 GCA_009781575.1 Solirubrobacterales bacterium | reverse complement strand
GGTCCTTCCAGGGGTCGAAGCGCGAGACCTGGCAGATCAGGGGGCGGTCGATGTCGATGCCGAACTGGCCGCACACGTAGGAGGCGTCCTCGGGCGACAGCGCCATGTTCTTGGGCGTCAGCGGGTCGATCGCGGGGGGCACGATGTTGACCGTGCCGTCCATGCCGGGCGGCACGTAGGTGTCCATGTGGAACAGCGACTCGGGGTAGTCGGCGATGTAGGGCAACAGGCGCCCGATCGTCTGGGGGTTGGGCGTGGAGAGGTCCAGGTGGCAGCGCCACACCCAGCCGCGCGCCTTCTCGGGCACCAGCTTGAAGAGCGCCGCCGGCTGGGGATCGTGGACCACGCACACATCCCAGCCGCCGGCCAGCTCGCGCGCGTTCATCTCGCTGTAGCTCTCCCAGGTGGCCCACTGCTCGCGGTCGAGGTCCTGGGGGTTGCCCTGCAACGCGTTGTGCATCAGCTTGGTGGCGTTGAAGAACTCCTCGCGCCCGTAGATCACCTGCCACTCGCACTCCAGGCCAACGTCGCGCATCAGCGGCACCAGCGCGTAGAGGATCTCTGAGACGCCGCCCCCGAACGCGGTGGCGGAGATGTGCGCCACGCGCCGCCCCTGAAGCGGCTCGGCCAGCCCACGGATCTCATCGATCAGATCGCGCCCGCATATGTGCGTGTAGTCGGCGAGCGTCTTGTGGCCTACGGCGACCGGCTGGAGCACGCGGCGGCACGATACCTGCAGCGCGCGTCGGCAACATTCCCCGCCACGCGCGCGTCCGCCCCCGCCGGCCGGTGCCCGTCCCCCCACGCCGGCCGGTGCCCGTCCCCCCGCGCCCGCCGGTGCCCGCCCCCGCGCCGGTGCCCGCTCCCCGCGGCGGCGCGGCGGCGCGGCGGCGCGGCGGCGCGGGGTTATCGTTCGGTGATGCTCAACGGCCGCCTGTACCGCGCGGCTCTGGTGCCGGTGCTGCTGGCGCTCGCGCTGGCGGCGTTCTCGCTGCACGGCCGTCCCGCGCCGCTGACCTCCTCGCTGGCGCCGGACGCGTTCGACGGGGGGCGCGCGTCGGCGGAGCTGCACGCGCTGGCGCGCGAGTTCCCCAACCGCGCGCCGGGGAGCGAAGGCGACCACGCGCTGGCGCTCCACATCGCGCACGAGCTCGAAGAAATGGGCAGCGGCGGCGCGGGCTTCCACGTGAGCGTGCGCCACATCGAGAGCCAGACGGTCCACGGGCGGCGCGCGCTGCTGACGGTGATCGCGCGGCGCCCGGGGGCGTCCGAACGCGCGCCGATCGTGCTGCTGGCGCACCGCGACGCGATCGGCGCGGGCTCGGAAGCGGCGCTGTCGGGCACCGCGGTGCTGCTGGAGCTGGCGCGCGCGCTGGTCGACAGCGCGCCCCAGCGGGGGATCGTGATCGTGTCCACCAGCGGCGGCAGCGCGGGCGCGGCGGGCGCGGCCGATCTGGCGCAGCTGCTGGGGGGCGAACCCGACGCGGCGCTGGTGCTGGGCAACGTGGCGGGCACGGTGTTGCGCAAGCCGTTCGTGCTCCCCTACTCCCAGGGGCTGGGCGGCGCGCCGGATCAGCTGTGGAGCACAGTGTCGCGCGCGATCGGCCAAGAGCTCGGCGAAAACCCGGGCGATCTGCCGATCACGGCGCAGCTGGTGCATCTGGCGCTGCCGCTGAGCGCGGGCGAGCAGGGGGTGCTGAACGCGGCGGGGATACCCGCGGTGGCGCTGGGGGTGAGCGGCGAACGGGGGCCCGCGCCGGATGAACCGGTGAGCGTGGCGCGTCTGCAGGCGTTTGGCAAGGCGGCGCTGGAATCGGTCTTTGCGCTCGACTCCTCACCCGACGTGGGCAGCCCCAGCGCGGAGCTGCTGGTGCAGCGCAAGGCGGTCCCGCGCTGGGCGGTGGCGCTGGTGGTGCTCGCGCTGCTTCTGGCTCCGCTGGTGGCCACGATCGACGGTGTGGCGCGCGCGCGCCGCCGGCGCGTGCGCATGCTCCCGTGGCTGTGGTGGGCGCTGTCGTGCGCGCTGCCCTTCCTGGTGTGCATCCTCTTCGCCAAGCTGCTGGGCGCGATGGGCGTGATCCCGGCGCCGCCGGCGCCGGTGCCGGGCAGCGCGATCGTGCTCGACGGCAAGGCGGTGGGCGCGCTGCTGGCGCTGGCGATGGCGCTGGTGGGGAGCTGGGCGGCGTGGCCCTCGCTGCCGCGGCGCGCCGGCGCGAGCGCGCTTCCCCACGCGGAGGCGGCCGCGATCGCGATGCCGCTCGTGCTGGTCATCTGCGCGCTGTTGGTCTGGATCGCCAACCCGTTCGCGGCGCTGCTGATCGTGCCGGCCACGCACCTGTGGCTGCTGCTGGCCGCGCCGGAGGTTCGCCCCGGCCGCGCGGGGGGGCTCGGGCTGGTGGCGCTGGCGCTGGTGCCGCTGGCGCTGGTGCTGGCGGTGCACGCCTCCGAGCTCGGGCTGGGGCCCGCCCCGTTCGCCTGGAGCGCGGCCATGCTGGCCGCGGGCGCCCACCTGGGCGTGGGCGGCACGCTGGCGTGGAGCGTGGCGCTGGGGTGCACGGCGGGTGCGGCGCTGCTCGCGCTCGCCGGGCCGCGCGAGATGGGCCTCGACGACGAGGGCACCCCCCTGGAGATCACCACGCGCGGCCCGCTCGGCTACGCCGGCCCCGGCTCGCTGGGCGGCACCGGCTCGGCGCTGCGCCGCCGGGGGGGCGAGCGCGAGTCGGCATAGGGAGCAACTGCCTCGGCCGGCGTCGGGGCGGCGGGGGGGCGCGAACACGTCTGTCGGAGGTGCCGTTGGGGGATTCGAAAAGAGGATTCATTCCGCGCGGAACCAATCCAAAAAACAAAAGACGCAACGGCCGGAGCTCGACCGGCACGGGCGGGGGAGCGGGCGCCCGCCGCATTCTGGGGGAGAGCCACATCCGTGGGCACGCGGCCCCCGCGCCCCCCGCCCCTCGCCCCGCGCTACCAGCGGTGCTCGTAGCCCCGCAGCTCCACCTCGCGGCCGTCGGGGTCCAACAGCGCGGCGGTCGGCGGACCCGCCAGCACGCGCCCGATCCAGGTGATCTGTGCCGGGTGCTCGCCGCCGGCGGGGTCCTCGCCCCCGGCGGGCGCGTCGCCCCCGGCGGCGAGCGCCCGCTCGAGCGCGGCGCGCCGCGCGGGGGGCGCACAGAGGCACAGCTCGTACTCTTCGCCGGAGGTCGCGGCGAGCTGCCAGGGCGTGAGCCCGAGCGCGCGCGCGAGCTGGTGCAAGCCATCTTGCAGCGGCAGCGCGGCCAGCGAGATCTCCAGGCGCACACCGCTGGCCCGGGCGATGTGGCCGGCGTCGGTGGCCAGGCCGTCGGAGATGTCGATCATCGCGCGCGCGCCCTCGCGCGCGAGCGCGCGGCCCTCGGCCAGGCGCGGCAGGGGCCGGCGCACCCGCGCGAGCAGCCGCGCGCCGTCGGGGCCGTGCGGCGGCGAGAGCCCCCGGTCGAGCAGCTCGATCCCCGCGCGCGCGCCGCCCAGGCGCCCGGTGACCCCGACCAGGTCGCCGGGGCGCGCGCCGTCGCGCCCCACCAGCTGGCCCTCCGAGTCGGCCCAGCCGATGGCGGTGACGGTCACGGCGAGCGCGGGCGCGCTCACCACGTCGCCGCCGAGGATCGAGGCGCCCGCGCGGGTGGCGAGCTGCTCGGCGCCGCGCACGATCTCCAGCGCGGCCTCCTCCGATAGGCCCGGCGGCGCGCCCAGCACGAGGTAGGCCTCGCCGGGATCGGCGCCCATCGCGGCGATGTCGGAGAGGCCCGCGGCGAGCGCCTTCCAGCCGACCTCGCGCGCGGTCACCCAACCGTCGCGCAGACGGAAGTGCACGCCGTCCACGATCGCGTCCACCGAGGTGACGCACAGCGCACGCGCGCGCACCACCGCGGCGTCGTCGCCCATGCCGCGCACCACGCGCCCGCCGCGCCCACCGCCCTCGCCCCGTCCGCCGCGCGCGCTCGGTGGGCCGGGCGAGCGGGGCGCGCCGGCTGCGCCGCCGGCGCCCACGACGGCCGAGATGGCCTCGATCAGGGAGTGCTCAGCGATGCCTGTAGACGATGCGCGCGCGGTCCAGGTCGTAGGGGGAGAGCTCGCAGCGCACGCGATCGCCGGGCAGGATCCTGATGCGGAAGCGCCGCATCTTGCCGGCGACGTGCCCGAGCACCACGTGATCGTTGTCGAGCTTCACGCGGAACATCGCGTTGGGCAGCGCCTCGATCACCTCGCCCTCGAGTTCGACCTTGTCTTCCTTTGCCACGTGGTGTGTCCCCGATCCCGGGCCGCGCCGTGGGGCGGGCCCTCCGTTCGATCCTGCGCCCAAACTATCAGGCGCGCGGGAGGCGGCAGCGGGACTCAGTGGGGCGGCGCCCCGCCCGCTCCGGGCGCCGGGTTGCCGCCCGGGGTGGGTGGGGGCGACGCCGGCGGGGGCGAGGCCGCGGGCGGCGTGGTGGACGGTTGCTGGGGCGGGGGCGAGCCGGGGGTGCTCGGCGGGGTGGCGCCGGGCGAGCTCTGCGGGGTGGAGCCCGGAGGTGCGGCGCCGGGGGTGCTCGGCGGCGTGGAGCCCCCACCGGTGGGCGGGCCGGCGCCCGGCGTGGGTGAGGCCCCGCCGCCGTGATGGTGCGCGGGGGGCGGCGCTTCTTCCGGCGGCGCCACCGGCGCGCCGGTGGCGAATCCGGGGGCGGTGCCCGTGACGGCCGGCGCGGTGGAGTTGGCGGTGGCGCTGCCGGTCGAGCTGTACTTGCCGTTGAACGGCCTGTATTTGATCGCTTCCTTGGATGGGGCGAAGGGCACGCAGTTGCCGGCGAGAACCGGTTCCATATAGGCGTGCCAGATTTCGGCGGGGAGGTAGCCGCCCTGCTGGGGCTCGCCGTGCACGTCGGTCATCGGCACGTTCTTGTTGGGGTAGCCCATCCACACCACGGTGGAGAAGTTGGGCGTGTAGCCGTCGAGCCACGCGTCGACCAGGTTGCTGGTGGTGCCGGTCTTGGCGGCGGTGGGGCAGCTGATCGCGGAGCGCACCGCAGTGCCACTGTGCACGTTGTCTTCGAGGATTTTGGTCTCCTCGGCGGTGACCGCTTCGCTCAGCACCCGCACGCGGTGAGGCCGGCTCCAGCTGGTGTCGGTGTGGCCGTCGGGGAACACCACCTTGGTGATCGCGATCGGCTTGTCGCGGAAGCCGCCGTTGGCCAGTGTGGAGTAGACCACCGCCATTTCCAGGGGGCTCACCCCCACGGTGAGGCCGCCCAGCGCCTCGGAGGGGTAACTGTGCAGTTCGGCTTCCACGCCCATCGCGTGGGCCATCTGGGTGATGGTGGGCTCACCGAGATCGGCGGCGAGCTGCGCGTAGACGGTGTTGTCGGACTGCAACGTGGCGTCGACGAGGTTCATCGAGCGGTTCAGAGAGGTGTTCTCGAAGGTTTTGACTTCGTATTCGGGGTACGCGGGGAGCCACCCGGGAGAGAGGGTGTGCGAGACGTAGTAGGTGCTGTTGGGATCGACACCGCGCGAGAGCGCCTCGGCGAGGTCGATCGCCTTGAAGGTGGAGCCGGCCTGGCGATGTCCCTGCGCGGCGAGGTTGTACTGCGATTCGCCGTACCGTTGCGACTCGGCCATCGCCTCGATGTCGCCACTGTGGGGATCGAGTGTGACCACCGCCGACGCGGGATCGCCGGGCTCGTTGAGCACGTTGGCGATCGCTTTGCGCGCCAGCGCCTGCATGTGGAGGTTGATCGTGGTGTACACGGTGAGCCCGCCCTGCTCGACGGTGCGGGCGCCGTAGCGGCGCGTGAGCTGCTGGCGCACGTATTCGAAGAAGAAGCTTTCGCGCCGCTGTGAGTAGTAGTAGCCGCGCCGGATCTCCAGCGGCGCCGCCTTGGCCTGGGCGGCTTCGGCGGCGCCGATGTAGTGCAGTTGCGCCATCTTTTCCAGCACCTCGTTGCGCCGCTGTCTCGCGGCGGCGGGGTCGAGGAAGGGGTTGTATTCGGAGGGCGCCTGGGGCAGGCCGGCGAGCAGCGCGGCCTGGGGGAGGTCGATGTGGGAGACCGGCTCGTCGAAGAACATGCGCGACGCGGCCTGCACTCCGAGCGCGGTCTGGCCGCCGAGCGTGCCGTAGGGGATCGTGTTGAGGTAGCTGGTGAGGATCGAGCGCTTGGTGTGTGCTTTGTTGTATTCCAGCGCCAGCTTGGCCTCTGTGATCTTCTGCTTGAGCGTGCGCAGGTCGTTGCCGAGGTAGAGGTTGCGCACGAGTTGCATCGTGATCGTGGACGCGCCCTGCAGCGTCTGGCCGTGCACCACGTCGTTGATCGCCGAGCGCAGGATCCCGGTCAGGTCGATGCCGTCGTTGTGGTAGAAGCGCTGGTCCTCGATCGCCACGGTCGCGTTGGCGAGGGTTCTGGGGATTTCGCTCCACGACACCGGGCTGCGCAGCGCGTCGGACTGGATGAAGCCCAGGCGGGTGCCGTCGGCGGCGAGCACCACCGAGGGCGAGCCCCCCACGACGGGCCGCAGCGAGGAGAGCTTGGGCGCCGACGCGGCCACGGCGAACACGTAGATCACCACCCCGGCGGTGCCGACCACGAACGTGGCGGCGAGCGCGCCGAAGCCGACGAAGAGCATGCGGCTCACGCCGGAGCGGTTGTGCCTGAGGCGGCGTCGTCTCGCTTGGTGGGACATGTGTTCCTCGGCGCACGGGCCGGACGGACGAGATTACCGTGCGCGAGTGTGATTTCCTGCCTCTGGATGCATCCCGCAGCCCTTCTACCCGGATTCGAGCGATGAGCGGCGATCGCGTGGAGAGCCTCGAGCTCTCGGGCGCGCGCGCGGAGCTCTCCGGGGCGAGCGGGGCGGGCGGGGCGGGCGCGGAGCTCCCGGCGGGCGCGCGCGCGGGGCGCGCGTGGCTGGGCGCGGCGCGCGCGCGGGGCCGGGCGACGGGGATCGCAGCGGAGCGGGGCGCGGCGCTGGCGGACAGCTGGCGGGCGCTGTGGAGCTCGCGGGCGTGGGTGTTCGGCGCGGGGGTGGCCACGGTGCTGCTGGCCGGCTTCGGCCCCACGCGGGGCGCGTTCGACGCGGCCGGCATCACGCGGGGCTTCGGCTCGCTGGGCGACGTGCTGGCGGCGCCGGCGGTGCGCTGGGACTCGGCGTGGTACCTGGTGATCGCGCACTACGGCTACCACCCCGAGCTGGGCTCCTTCAGCGCGGGGCGCGCGGCGTTCTTCCCCCTCTACCCGATGGCGATCGGCGCGCTGGCGCGCGTGGGCGTGCCGGCGCCGCTGGGCGGCGTGCTGATCTCGCTGGCGGCGCTGTGGGCGGCGC
The DNA here is from genome assembly GCA_009781575.1 of Solirubrobacterales bacterium. Classification (GTDB taxonomy): domain Bacteria; phylum Actinomycetota; class Thermoleophilia; order Solirubrobacterales; family Solirubrobacteraceae; genus Palsa-744. The sequence continues at coordinate 219 of WQXW01000080.1, read as the reverse complement.
TGTACGGGATCCACCGCCTCGTGACGCTCGAGCTGCGCAGCGCGTCCCGGGAGGGCGGCGAGCGCCGCGAGGTGGCGCGGCTGGCGGTGCTGTTGTGTGCGTTTGCGCCGATGGCGCTGTTCCTGTCGGCGGTGTACTCGGAGTCGCTGTACCTGGCGCTCTCGGTGGGCCTCTTCTGGTGCGCGCGCGAGGGCCGCTGGGGGATGGCGGGGCTGGTGG
>WQXW01000079.1 GCA_009781575.1 Solirubrobacterales bacterium | reverse complement strand
GCGGTGGGCGTGGCCACGATCGTGGCGCTGTTGGCCTTCACGCAGGGGCTGCGCAACACCGCGGCCGGCATCGTCCACCTCGGCGGCTCCGACCTGGGGGTCTTCCAGTCCAATGTGTCCGACCCCACCGCCTCGGTGCTGCCGGAGTCGATCGTGGCGCGCCTGCAGGCCAGGCGCTACGTCTCCCGCGCCACCCCGCTGCTGCTGCTGGTCGAAGCGGTCCACCGCGAACCCGGCGCGGTGCTCTTCGGCGCCGACCCCAGCGGCTTCTTCGCGCGCCAGCTGGTGATCGTGGCCGGCGCGCGCCCCACCGGCCTGCCCCAGGCGCTGGTCGGAGATCGGCTCGCCGCCCAGTTGCACCTCTCGCCCGGGCGCAGGATCGTGCTGCACGGGCGCTCCTACCGCATCGCGGGGATCTACCACTCGGGCATCTTCTTCGAGGACGCCGGCGCGGTGCTGCCGCTCGAAGAGGCCCAGCGGGTCTCAAACCGCCTGGGCGAGGTGACCAACGTGGTGGTCGATCTCGCCCCCGGTACGCACTCGGCGCACGCCGCGCGCGCGATCGAACGTGAATTCCCGGGCACGCGCGTGATCGACACGCCCGAACAGGCGCTGCGGTTGGGCGCCAACAGCACGCTCATCTCCAAGGCGATCTTCGTGATTGTGGTGATCGCGCTGATCGTGGGCGCGATCGGCGTGACCAACACGATGGCGATGGCCATCATGGAACGCCAGGAGGAGCTCGGCCTGCTGAGCACCGTCGGCTGGACGCCCGGCCGCGTCGCCGCGCTCATCCTCGGCGAGGGGGTCGCGGTGTCCACGCTCGGCGCCGCCGGCGGCCTGCTGGTGGGCACGATCGGCGGTGACCTGCTCGTGCGCGCGCTCGGCGTCTCGACCTACGTGTCCCCCTCGATCACCGCCTGGGGACTCGGCCGCGGCCTGCTCGTGGGGATCGCGATCGGCGTGCTCGGCGGCATCTACCCCGCCTGGCGTGTCACCCGCATGAAGCCGCTGCAGGCGCTCGCCGGGACGTAGCCCCTCGCGGCGCTTGCCGCCTTCTCACAAAATGCGAGGCCGGCGGTCGAGCTCCGTCCGTTCCGTTTTTTGTTTTGAGGATTGGTTCCGCGCGGAACGAATCCTCTTTTTGAATCCCCCAACGGCGCCTCAGACAGATGTGTTCGCGGCCTCTCGCGTCGACGCCGTGCTATCCCATGACGTGAGTACGTTGCACCGATGACCCAAGCAGGCACGAGGGGCTATGGCGTCATCTACGACCCCGACGCGGTCGTGGACCTGCTGGCAATGAGGTCCAGGGACGAGCATCGCGCGCTGCTCAACGCGGTGCGGAAGCTGGGCGAACTCGGCAATCAGCTCAGACCACCGCACATGAAGCCGCTGAAGGGCGATCGCACAGCGACGCTGCACGAGCTGCGCCCACGGCAGGGCCGAAGCGACTGGCGCGCCATCTATCGGCGAGCGGGCGACTTCCGCGTGATCCTGGCCATCGACCGGCACAAGGACTACGACGTGCTCATCGAGCGCGCTCGGGCTCGCGCCGAGCAGTACGACAGACCATTGAAAGTCGATCAGCCATGACCTATCATACGATCATGAACGAGGCGCCTGGGCACTGGCCGAAGGGCATCGAAACCGCAGATCAGGTGCTTTCCGCCGCACTAAAGGCCGACCCCGAGTTCGCCGCCGAATGGGAACGCCTGGCGCTGGCGCGCATGGTCGCGGCTCGGCTGATCACGTACCGCTCCGAAAACGGGCTGTCGCAGCGGGAGCTGGCGAAGCGTTTCGGTGTGAGCCAGCCGCGCGTGGTTGAGCTCGAGTCCGGCGAGAAGAACCCTCAGATTGAGACGCTCGCAAAGATCGCTGCAACGACTGGCATCGAGTTCGCGTTTGATGTGGTCCCGGTCGGCCAGGAGCCCACGCTCGTTCGCAAGGCCCTCGAGCGAGGGCCAGCGCATGTTTATGCCGGCGCCTCGATGCTCGTAGCCACTCGCTGATCGGTCGCTGTTCTCAGTCGTTGCCGGCAGTACCGCACACAAATCCCGTGGGGTTACACAGCGAATCTGCGGCGGACGCGCCTGCAGTAGCGCCCGCCGCGGCTCAAACAGCGCTCGCGCGCAGCTCCCTCCGCTGCGCGCCCGCGCAGCTCCGCTCGCACTCCCCGAGGATCGCCTGCACCGCCGCCTGCGCGCCGATGATCGGCGCCAGTGTCAGGTAGCAGGCGTACGGCGCCGCGGTGCGCAGCGCCCGCGCACGCCCCTGCACGACGTGGCGGTGGGCGAGGCTCCAGACGGCGCCCGCGATCGCGTCCGCGACCAACCCGCTCGGCCGCTGAGCGGCGGGCGCGCGACGCGCGAGCACCGCGGAGAAGCCACGCATCAGCTCGAGCCGCCGCTGCGCGCCCGCCGGACCGGCGGCGAAGATCTCGACGAACGCCACACGCGCGAAGACCGGGTCCTCGGCGATCTCATCCAGCAATGCCCGCACGCCGCGACAGACCGACGCCGGCCAGTCCGGAGCACCTGCCGCTGCACGCAGCGCCCCTCCCAGCGCCCGCGCGCTCAACCGCTCGATCGCGGCCAGAAAGCACTCCCGCACATCCCCGAACTCGGCTTTGAGCTGCTCGACGCTCGCACCCGCGGCATCGGCGATCTGCCCGCTGGTGAGCGACCCGTACCCGCCCTCGCCGGCCAGGCGCGCAACCGCGTGCAGCATCCGCGTGCGCGCCGGCTCCTGCGCTGTTCCAGCCGAGCGGCGCCGGCGGCGTGCCTCCCGCTCTTCCGCGCCCGCCGGCGCGGTGCGCACGTCCCCCAGCGCCTCGATCGCAGGGCAGCGGTAGGTGAGCATCCAATCGAGCAGCTGCCCGCCGGCGTCGAGCGCGTCCTTCGGATCGCCGTCCAGCAGGCGGGCGCGCGCGACGTACCAGATGCCCCCCACCACGCTCCTCAGCAGCTCAGGCGACAGCTCCACCGGGTCCGGCGCCTGCGCGAGGCTCTGGCCGATCATCGCCACGAAGATCGCTTCGGCGCCCTCGATCCGCGAGCGCGCGGTCGGCCCGACCGCGAGCACCTCCACCAGGGCCAGCCGCGCGCGCTTGGGGCGCAGCGCGAGCTCACGCGCGAAGGCGTCGAAGGCACGGCAGAGGCCGGCGTGCCAGTCTCGCTGTGCGGCCGTCCTCGCGTCGGCACTGCCGGACGCGTCCGCGCCGCGGTACGCCGTGGCGATGCGCCGCACTCCCTCGCTCACCACCAGGTCGTAGGTGGCCAGGAAGCAGTCGAGCCTGTCATCGAACAGCCGGTAGAGCGTTTTCGCGGTCACACCCGCCAGCGCCACCAGCTCGCGCGTGGTCGTGGCCGTGTAGCCGTGCCGGGCCACCGCCTCGATCGTTGCGCCGTGCAGCCGCGCGCGCTGGTTGGCCGCGACCGCCGCGCGCGGCACGTTCTTGCGCGCCCGCAGCTGCGGGAACAACGACTCGATGGTTGCCGTCTCAGCCGCCTTCTTCGCCCGCCGGCCGGTCGCTCGCTTGTGGCGCTCGAGCGCCGGCGCGCTCATCGCCCTCGCCACTTCTTCATCGACCTCCCTGCATCAAACGCAGCCGGCCCCCCGTTGATTATGTCATAAACGCATGGTATTCGAGCCACACGGCATCCAGCCTGTGCTGCGCGGTGCCGCGCAAGCCCGAACCCCAACGCGCCCTCGGGCACGTCATTCGCAGACGTCGCAAAGAGCTCGGCCTCAGCCAGGAGGAGGTCGCGCTCGACGCCGGCACCGACCAGTCGCGCATCTCGCGCATCGAGAACGCCGGCGCCAACCCCGGCTTTGCGTTGGTCGAACGGATCGCACAGGCGCTCGACCTCGAACCTGGGGAACTTGCCAAGATGGCGCAGGAGCTGCAAGGCCGAGAATAGGCCGCCACCCGAAGGCCCAACCTCGAGCAGCCGCCGCAGTGGGCGCTGCGCGACCTACGGGGCTTGGCCGCTGGGCGACGCGCGGGCGGGTTCCTGCATCAACCTCAGCTCATTCCCGTTGATTATGGCGTAAACGCATGGTGCGCGAGAGGCGCGACGTCGAGGCTTTCCCGCGATGCCGCGCAGGCGCGAACCCCAACCCGCGCTTGGGCACGTCATATACGGACGCCGCAAAGAACTCGGGCTCAGCCAGGAGACCGTCGCACTGGCCGCCGGCACCGACCAGGCGCGGATGTCGCGCATCGAGACTGCCGGCGACAACCCCAGCCTCGCATCTTTCGAACGGATCGCGGACGCGCTCGAGCTCGAGCCGTGGGAACTCCTCAAGAGGGTGCGGGAGCACCAAGCGCAAGAAGAGGCTGCCGCCGCAGCCCATCGGCGCTGACAGTCCAAATTCGGGGGGCTGAAGGCGCGCCCAGCGGGCGCCTGCAACCCGTGCCCGCCCCGCGCAGGTGCGCACCGACCGCCCTCCAGCGCACGAGCATATTCGAGCGCTGCCTCACCCCGCGCGCTCGCCCACCACGCGCGCCGGCGCCTCGCCCCACAGCTGCTCGAGCCGGTAGAACTCGCGCACCTGGGGGGTGAAGATGTGCGCCACCACGTCGAGGTAGTCCATCAGGATCCACTGCGCCCGCCCCACGCCCTCCACGCGCCGCGGGAAGGTCCCGTGCTCGCGCTTGCACCCTTCCAGGATCGCGTCGTGGATCGCCTTGGTCTGACGCTCGGTGTTGCCCGAGCAGATCACGAACCAGTCGGTGTAACCCACCACGCCGCGCAGGTCCAACTCGACCACCTCGCTCGCCTTCTTGTCCGCCGCGTACCGCGCGATCTCCTCCGCCAGCCGCTCCGAGCTCATCTCCCGCGCCACGCGCTCTCCGCTCATCGCGCGCCCGCGCCCGCCTCGGCCCCCGCGCCCGCCCCCGCGAGGGGCGCGTAGAGGCCGTGTCGGGCGATGTACTCCGCCACCGCCCCCGCCAGCGCGCCGCCGGTGCCCTCGCCGCGCTCCAGCCGCTCGCGGATGAGCGTCGAGGACCCCTCCACCGGCGCCATCGCCAGGAAGCGCACGCCATGCGGCAGGGGCTCCAGGGGCCCCAGCGCCTCCAGCACCGCCGCGCGGTCGGTGCCGTCGCGCTGCGCCACCGCCACGCTCGCCAGCTCCAGCAGCCGCCGCACCGCGCGCCACGACGGCAGCGTCCGTGCCACGTCCGCTCCCATGAGCAGCGTCAGCGAGGTCTCCGGGTCGCGCGCATGAATCTCCTCGAGCGTATCGACCGTGTAGGAGGGACCGCCCCGCTCGATCTCCCTCGCGCTCACCTCCACGCCCTCCACGCCCGCCACCGCCCTCTCACACATCGCCAGGCGGTGGCGCGGTCCGGGATCGCTCGCCGGCGCCGGCTTGTGCGGGGGCGTGTGCGCCGGCATCAACACCACCCGCTCCAGCTCCAGCTCCGCCAACGCGTGGCGCGCCAGCGCGATGTGGCCCTCGTGCGGCGGGTTGAACGTGCCCCCCAGGATGCCCAGCCGCGCCACCCGCGAGCCGGGGCGCTCGTCGGCGCGCGGGTCGCCGCGGTCGCGGTCACGGCCGCGCTCGTGGTCGCGGGCGCGCTCGTGGTCGCGGGCGCCACCGCGCTCGTCGCCGCGCTCACGCGCGGATCTGGCCGTCGCCATCGATGAGGTACTTGTAGGTGCACAGCTCGCGCAGGCCGATCGGGCCGCGCGCGTGCAGCTTCTGTGTCGAATTGCCGATCTCCGCGCCCATGCCGAACTCTCCTCCGTCGGTGAACCGCGTGGAGGCGTTCACGTACACGCACGCCGCGTCGACGGCCATCTGAAAGGCGCGCGCCGCGCCGAGGTCGCGTGTCACGATCGCCTCCGAGTGGCCCGAGCCGAACCGTGCGATGTGATCGATCGCCTCCTCCAGTGAGTCGACCACCCCCACCGCCATCGTCATGCCGAGGTACTCGGTGGCGAAGTCCTCCTCCACCGCCGCCTCGATCCCCTCGCCCCCGCGCTCGGCGTCGCGCTCGGCGTCGCCCTCGGTCTCACCCAGCAGCGCGCGCGTGCGCTCGTCCGCGCGAAGCACCACGCCCGCGCCGGTCAACCGTTGCGCGATCGCCGGCAGGAAGCCCGCCGCCACCGCCTCGTGCACCAGCAGCGTCTCCGCCGCGTTGCACACGCCCGGCCGCTGGACCTTGGCGTTGAACGCGATCTCCTCCGCCATCTCCAGATCGGCCGCCGCGTCCACGTACACGTGGCAGTTGCCCGACGCCGCGTAGATCACCGGCACGGTGGCCACCTGCTGGAGCGCCCGCTTCAGGCCCTCGCCGCCGCGCGGGATCACCAGGTCCACGCTCTCCGCGCAGCTCGCCAGCTCCGCCAGCTCCTCGCGCCCGCCGCCCGCGATCAGGTTGATCGAGCCGTGCGGCAAGCCCGCCTCGCTGGCCGCGCGCGCCGCGATCTCGACCAGCACCGCGTTGGAGTGCGCCGCGCTGGAGGAGCCGCGCAGCACGATCGCGTTGCCCGACTTCACACACAGCGCCGTCGCGTCGATCGCCACGTTGGGGCGCGCCTCGAACACCACCGCGATCACCCCCAGCGGCACGCGCACGCGCCGCAGCTGCAGGCCGTTCTCCAGGCGCCGCCCCTCGATCACCTCACCCACCGGGTCGCCCAGCGCCGCGATCGCGCGCACCGCCGCCGCGATCGCGCGCACGCGCTGGGGGTCGAGCCTGAGGCGGTCCAGCAGCGCATCGCCGAGCCCCGCCTCCTCGCCCGCATCCACATCGCGGCGGTTGGCCTCGACTATCTCGCCCTCCCGCGCCTCCAGGGCCGCCGCGATCGCCTCCAGCGCACGGTTGCGCGTGGCGCTGTCCAGCGCCGCCAGCGCACGCGACGCCCGGCGCGCGCCCGCGCAGACCTCGGCCACGGAGGACACCGCGATCGCCATTGCGGCAAGGATAGGCGCTCGCGCTACTCCACCACGAGGTAGTCGCGGTGCACCGCCTCCTCGGTCGCGCGCGGCAGGATCCCGCGCACCGCCGGCGACTGCTTGCCCATCACCATGCGCAGCTCCTGCGCCGCGTAGTTGCAGATGCCCTTGCCCAGCGCGCGCGCCGCGGTGCCGCCGCCGTCGCCGTCGCGCTCGACGATCTCCACCGCGTCGCCCGCCTCGAAGGCGCCGATCACCTCCACGATGCCCACCGGCAGCAGGCTCGTGCCCTCCTCGCGCAGCGCGCGCGCCGCGCCCGTGTCGACCACGAGCGTTCCGCGGCTGGGCTTGGCGTAGCGCAGCCACAGCTTGAACGACGAGTAGCGCGCGCCCCGCGGCGGGAAGCTCGTGCCCTCCCTCTCGCCCGCCAGCACCGCCTCCAGCGCGCCCGCGCGCACGCCGTTGCAGATCACCGTGCGCGTGCCCGCCGCGGTGGCCATGTCCGCGGCCAGCACCTTGGAGCGCATGCCCCCCGAGCCCAGCGGCGAGGTCTGCGCGCCGATCTCGATCGCGCCCAGCCCCTCGAAGTCGCTCACCTCGCGCACCAGCCGCGCGCCGCGGTCCACCCGCGGATCCGCGCTGAACAGGCCGTCCACGTCGGTCAACAGCACCAG
>WQXW01000078.1 GCA_009781575.1 Solirubrobacterales bacterium | reverse complement strand
GGCGTCGAGCACCACCGCCCCCTGCGCGCCGCCGGAGCTGAGGTGCGCGAGGCCGCCGGCCGCCACCAGCGCTTCCAGGGAGAGACCCTGCGAGAGCGACGGCGCGGGGCTCGCCGCGCCGCCCGAGGTGGGCAGCTTGGTGAGGAACACGCCGATCCGCTTGCCGAGCCACGGTTCGATGTCCCGGGCGAAGCTGTAGTGGCCGAGCGCGCCGGACGCTTCCAGGCTGTGCACCACGCTGCGCACCGGTTCGCGCGTGCCGGTCAGCGCGCGCGCCGCGGCGTCGGTGTTTTCCTTCAGCGCGCCTTCGGGGCGCACGGTCGCTTCGGCGTACAGCGCCGCGCTCGCCGGCACCGCGCTCGCGGGATCGACGTTGTCGTTGGACGGTTTGGAGCCGCACCCGGCGAGCGGCAACGCCACCGCGCTCGCCGCGAGCGCCAGCGCGCTCGTTGCTCGGCGCGCGCGTGAGAGAGGAATAGATCGGGTCATCGAAGGTCGCCCCGAATGCCGGTGCGCGGCGATCCTATGAGGCCCGCCCCGCGGGCGCAAGTGGGCCGGTGGACGGTCTAGTGGGAGAAAATGTGCAGATCGAGTTGCAAAGTGGGGGGAAGTGGGGTAACTTCGCGACCAAGAGCCGGGGTGGAGGGGCTCCTCCCACCCCTCCTCTCCGGCTCAATCCACGCCTACAGGAGCGCAGGACAATTTGGCCTTCCGCGGCACCTTCGACCACACGCTCGACGCGAAGCACCGTCTCACCGTGCCCGCGCGCTATCGCGCGGCGCTGGCGGAGGGCGTGGTGATGGCGCTGCCCGTCGACCAGCAGCCGTGCGTGGGGGTGTGGCGCCCGGCGGAGTACGAGCGCTACACCGAGCGCGCGCTGGAGGAGCTCGGCCCGCTCTCGCCGCGGCGCACCGAGCTCGAGCGCTTCTTCTACGGCAACTCCCAGGACGCCGACCTGGACGCGGCGGGGCGCATCATGCTTCCCGGCTTCCTCGCCGAGCACGCCCAGCTGGAGAAGGACGTGGTGGTGGTCGGCGCCGGCGATCGCCTCGAGCTGTGGGACCGGGACCACTGGAACGAGCACCGCCCGACGCTGCTGCGCGGCGTCTCGGAGATCACCGCCCATGTCGACCATCCTGCTTGACATGATCGACAGCAGGCGCACCGCACGGGGGCGCGCGGCCCGCGCCGGGCGCGCCGGGCGCGCCGGGCGCGCCGGGCGCGGCGGGGCCGCAGGGCGCGCCGGGAGCACACCACGCGGTGGGAGCACACCGCGCGGTGGCGACGGTGCGGCGCCTGCCGATGCGCGCCCAGCGGACTCCGCGGGCGACGGGGGCCACGTGGCGGTGCTGGCGGGCGAGTTGATCGAGCTGCTCGCGCCGCGCCCCGGCCAGACGGCGGTGGACTGCACCTTCGGGGGCGGCGGCCACGCGCGCCTGCTGGCCGCGCGGCTCGGGCCGGCGGGCACGCTGATCGCGGTCGACCGCGATCCCCTCGCCGAGCGGCGCTTCGAGGAGCTGGCCGCCGAGCTGCCGTGCCGGGCGCGTTTCATCCGAGGCAGCTACGCGGAGGCGCTGGCGCTGCTCGCCGAGGAGCGCGTGCGGCCGGACATGATCTATTTCGACCTCGGCATGTCCTCGATGCAGGTGGACACACGCGTGCGCGGCTTCTCCTACTCCTACGACGCGCCGCTGGACATGCGCATGGATCCCCGCCAGGAGCTGAGCGCGCGCGAGATCGTGGCCGAGTGGGAGGAGCGGCGCCTCGCGCGCGCGCTCCGCGAGCTGGGGGAGGAGCGCCACGCGGGCGCGATCGCCCGCGCGATCGTGCGCGCCCGCGCGAACACCCCGATCGAGACCACGCTGCAGCTGGTGGAGGTGATCAACGGCGCGATCCCCGCGCCCGCGCGCTTCGGCGGCGGGCACCCGGCGAAGCGCACCTTCCAGGCGCTGCGCATCGCGGTCAACGACGAGCTCGACCAGCTCGAGCTGGCGCTGCCGCGGGCGTGGGCGCTGCTGCGCGCCGGCGGCCGGCTCGCCGCGATCTCCTTCCACTCGCTCGAGGATCGGCGCGTGAAGCGCTTCCTCGCGGGACGCGCGCGCGGCTGCATCTGCCCGCCGGAGCTGCCGGTGTGCGTGTGTGGACACACGCCCGAGGCCACGCTGCTCACCCGTCGCGCGCTGCGGCCCTCCGCGGCCGAGATCGAGCGCAACCCACGCGCCGCCTCCGCGCGGCTGCGCGCCGCGGCCAAGCTGCCCGACTCCGCCGGCCACCTCCAGGGGGAGCGCGCCGCGTGACCCCGCCGCCCGCCACGGCCGCGCCCGCTCGCCGCGCGCGGCCGCCGCGGCGCACATCGGGCCGCGCGCGCCCCCGCCCGCGCCCGCCACAGGACCTCGCGGCCTCCGCCGTCGGCGGTGGGACCATCGGGACCATCGCCGCACCCGCGCCTGCACCGCGCACCGCCGCGCCCGTCCCGCGCACCGTCCCGCGCACGCCCCCGGGCAGCGCGCCACGCGCGGCGCCCGCGCCGCCGCCGCCCGCGCCCGCGCCCGCCCCTGCGAGACGGCGACCCGCAGCGCCGGCGGCCGTGGCGCCGGCCGCGGTGGGCCGCGCGCTCGGCCGCGTCGTCGGCCGGCTCGCCCAGGGGCGCGCCTGGATCGCGATCGTGGCGTTCGCGCTGATCGGCATCGTCACGATGCAGCTGTGGGTGCTGAAGCTCGAGACCGGCATCGGCCACGCGCTGAAGCACGAGACCCTGCTGCAGCGCGAAAACGCCGCGCTGGCCATCGAGGACTCCGGTGCGGCGTCCTGGGAAAGCATCGAAGCGCGCGCCGCCCGCCTGGGCATGGTCTCGATCCCCCCGACGAACCTCCACTTTCGCCGCTTCAGCTCCGGCGCGCTCGCGCGCGCGGCGGAAGCGCTGAGGAGCGAGCGGCCCTCGCTCTCGCTGGCCGCCGGCCCCGCCGCGCTCGCCGGCGCGGCGTCCACGGCGTCGGGCGAAGCGCAACCCGCGAGCGCCACCGCGCCGGCGCCGTCCTCCGCCGGATCGACGACGACCGAAGCGGCCTCCTCGACCGCCCCGGCCGAAACGCCGTCCACCGCCTCCTCCCCGGAACCGACGACGACAACGACGAGGACCGAAGCGGCTCCGCCCGCCGCGACCTCGCCATCGCCCAGCGCGCAGGGCGGCACGGGCGAAGCGCCGCCCACGGGCGAAGCGCCGCCCGCGAGCGCCCCCACGGCTGCGAGCGCCCCGCCGCCGGGTGGTACGGGCACGGCGGGTGGCGGCGCGAGCGTGCCTCCACCGGCGGCCGGCGCGGGCGGGGGGACCCAGGCGGTGAGCGGGGGCTGAGGGGATGGCGAGCGTCCAGCGCCGCACGCCGGCGCTCCTGGGGATCGCGGCGGCGCTGCTCCTGATCGGGGCGCTGCGCACGCTGTATCTGGCCACGATCCACAGTGGCGCGCTGCGGCGGGACGCGCAGAACCAGCAGGTGATCGTCGAGACGATCCCCGCGCCGCGGGGCACGATCACCGATCGCAACGGCGTGGACCTGGCGGTGTCGGAACCGGCGGAGGACATCTCCGCGACTCCCTATCTGGTGGGAGACCCGGCGCACGCGGCGGCGGTGCTGGCGCACCTGCTGGGGCGCCCGCAGGCACAGCTGGCGGCGCGCCTGAGCGAGCGCACGGGCTTTGTGTACCTGGCGCGCGCGGTGCCGTCCGCGCTGGCGCGCCGCGTGATGGCGGCCAAACTGGCGGGCGTGGAAGGCACGCCGGTGATGCATCGCGTGTACCCCCAGGGCACGCTGGCGGCGCAGGTGATCGGCGCCCTCGGCACCGAAGGCGCGGGGCTGGGGGGCCTTGAATACTCGCTGGGCTCCGCCCTGGGAGGACACGCGGGCGAGCGGCGGATCGTGAGCGACGCGCTCGGCCAGCCCGTGTCGATCACCGACATCCACCGGGAGGTGCCGGGCGCGTCGGTGTCGCTGACGCTGGACGCCAACATCCAGCAGCGCGCCGAACAGGTGCTGGCCGCGGTCGGCAGGGTGTTCCATCCACAGGACTCCACGGCGATCGTGATGGACCCGCGCAGCGGCGCGATTCTGGCGATGGCCAACTGGCCGGCGGCGGATCCCAACGATCTCGCGGGCTCCTCGCCGGAAGGCCTGGAGAACCGTGCGGTGAGCTTCGACTACGAACCGGGCTCCACCTTCAAGGCGGTCACCTTCTCGGCGGCGCTCCAGGAAGGGTTGATCACGCCGGGGAGCACGCTGAACGTGCCCGACCAGATCCAGGTGGCCGATCGCACGATCCACGACGACTCCGAACACCCCGAAGAGACGCTGAGCGCCTCCCAGATCCTCGCGCGCTCGAGCAACGTGGGCACGATTGAGATTGGGCTGCGCGAGGGGGCGCCGCTGTTCGACCGCTGGATGCAGCGTTACGGCTTCGGCGCGCCCACCGGCAGCGGCCTGCCGGGTGAAGAGGTCGGGCTGGTGCCGCCGTTGGCCCGGTGGTCGGGCTCCTCGATGGGCAACCTGCCGATCGGCCAGGGCGAGTCGGTGACGCCGATCCAGATGGCCACCGCGTACGCGGCGATCGCCAACGGGGGCATCCTGCGCGCGCCCTACGTGGTGCGCTCGGTCGACGGGCGCCGCCGGCGCCACGCGGCGGGCCGGCGGGTGATCTCCGCGACCACCGCGGCGGAGCTGCGCGAAATGATGCGCGGCGTGCTCGCGCCCGGGGGCACCGCGAGCGAGGTGTCGATCCCCGGCTATCAGCTGGCGGGCAAGACGGGCACCGCCAACAAGGTGGACCCCGCCACCGGCGAATACTCGAACAGCGCCTACGTGGCGTCCTTCGTGGGCTTCGCGCCGGCATCCGATCCGCGCCTGCTGTGCGCGGTGGTGGTCGACGAACCGCAGTCGGGCTCGATCTACGGCGGCACGGTCGCGGCGCCGGCGTTCGGACAGATCATGAGCTTCGCCCTGCCCTATGAGGGCGTGGCGCCCGAAAACTAGACTCACCCGTCGATGAGGCTCGATGAGCTGATCCCGCGCGAGCTGGCCGCCGCGCCGCCGCTGCCGACGGCCGAGATCACCGCGCTCTGCTGCGACAGCCGCGCGGTGGCGCCGGGCGCGCTCTTCCTCTGCGTGCCCGGCTTCGAGCGCGACGGACACGACTTCGCCGGGCAGGCGGTGCGCGGCGGCGCGGCGGCGCTGCTCGTGGAGCGCCCGCTGCACAGCGGCGTGCCGGAGGTGCTGGTGCGCTCGGTGCGCGCCGCGATGGGGCCGGTGGCGGCGCGCTTCTACGGAGATCCTTCGCGCGCGCTCGACGTGGTGGGCATCACCGGCACCAACGGCAAGACCACCACGGCGTTCCTGGTGCGCGCTCTCTTGGAGGCGGTGGGGGTGCGATGCGGCCTGCTGGGCACGGTCAAGTCGGTGATCGGCGGGCGCGAGCGACCGGTGGCGCGCACCACCCCCGAGGCGCCCGACCTGCAGGGCGACCTGCGCGCGATGCTCGACGCGGGCGATCGCGCGTGCGCGATGGAGGTCTCCTCCCACGCGCTGGCGCTGGGGCGCACCGACGCGGTGCGCTTCGCGGTGGCGGTGTTCACCAACCTCACGCAGGATCACCTCGACTTCCACGTGGACATGGAGGAGTACTTCCAGGCCAAGCGCCGGCTGTTCACCGGCGGACCGGCGCCGGGACGGTGTGTGATCAACATCGACGACCCCCACGGGCGGCGGCTCGCGGAGGAGCTGCCGGGCGCGCTCACCTTCAGCGCCGATGGCGACCCCCGGGCCGGCTACAGCGCCGGCGAGGTGCGCTGCGACTTCGACGGCTGCCGCTTTCGGTTGCGCGCGCCGGAGGGGGAGCGCGCGGTGCACCTGCCGATGGCGGGGCGCTTCAACGTGGCCAACGCGCTGGCGGCGCTGGCGGCGGTGCAGGCGCTCGGCCACCCCCTCGACCCACTCCTCGCGGCCCTCCAGGAGGGTGTGCGCGTGCCGGGCCGCTTCGAGGCGGTCGATCGGGGGCAGAGCTTCGCGGTGGTGGTCGACTACGCGCACACTCCCGATTCGATCGAGAACGTGCTGCGCGCGGCGCGCGAGCTCGCCGGCGCCACGCCGAACGGCGGGCGCGTGGTGTGTGTGTTCGGCGCCGGCGGCGATCGCGATCGCGGCAAGCGGCCGCAGATGGGGGAGATCGCGGCGCGCCTGTCGGAGGTGGTGGTGATCACATCCGACAACCCCCGCTCGGAGGACCCCGAGCGGATCGTGGAGGAGGTGCTCGTGGGTGCGCGGCGCGCGAGCCGCCCCGTGGGCGCGCTGCCGTTGGAGCGCGTGGTCGATCGCCGCGCCGCGATCGAGCAGGCGCTGTCGCTGGCGCACCGCGGCGACGTGGTGGTGATTGCGGGCAAGGGCCACGAGCAGGGCCAGGAGCTGGCCGGCGGCGTGAAGGTGCCCTTCGACGATGTGGCCGTGGCGCGCGAGCTGCTCGGGGCGCGCTGATGGGGCGCATCCTCATCGGCGGCACCGGAGCGCTGCTGATCTGCATCTTCCTGAGCCCCAAGTTCATCCAGTTCCTGCGCGTGCGCGAGTTCGGCCAGCACATACGCGAGGACGGGCCGGAGGGCCATCACCAGAAGGCGGGCACCCCCACGATGGGCGGCGTGATCCTGATGCTGGCGATCGCGGTCCCGTTCCTGATCCTCACCAGCTGGGAATGGCGCTCGATGGGCGTGTTCGGCGTGGCGATCGCCTGTGCGCTGTTGGGCTTCGCGGACGACTACACCAAGCTCTCCAAGCGCCGCTCGCTGGGCCTGCGCGCGCGCACCAAGCTGATCGTGACGATCGCGATCTCGCTGGGCCTGTGGTACATCGCGCGCCACGAGGCGCACCTGCAGAGCACGTTGCGCCTGCGGTTCGTCGACTACCAGATCGAACTGGGGCCGCTGTACCCGGTGCTGATCTACCTGGTGGTGGCCGGCACCACCAGCGGGGTGAACCTCACCGACGGCCTCGACGGGCTGGCGGCGGGCTGCGCGGCGATCGTGCTGCTGGCCTACGTGGGCATCACCTTCATCACCGGCGGCTCCGATCGCGATCTGGCGATGCTGTCGGGGATCCTGGTGGGCGCGTGCATCGGCTTCCTCTGGTTCAACGCCTTTCCGGCGACGATCTTCATGGGCGACACCGGCTCGCTGGCGCTGGGCGGCGCGATCGCGGCGATGGCGGTGATGACCAAGACGGAGATCCTGCTGATCCTGCTGGGCGGCATCTTCGTGCTGGAGGCGATGTCGGTGGTGATCCAGGTGATCTACTTTCAGATGACCCGCCGGCGCGTGTTCCTGATGGCGCCCATCCACCACCACTTCGAGCTGAAGGAATGGTCGGAGACCAAGATCATCCTGCGCTTCTGGATCGTGGCCTCGATCTGCGCGGCGATCGGCTTCACGCTCTACCGCCAGAGCGTGGGCGGTTGAGCGGCGCGCGCGCGCTCACCGCCCCCGGCCGCCCGCCACTGCCCGCGGGTCCCTACCTCGTGGTCGGCCTGGCGCGCTCGGGCGCCGCCGCCGCGCTCGCGCTTCGTCGCGCCGGCGCGGGCGCTGGCGCGGGCG
>WQXW01000077.1 GCA_009781575.1 Solirubrobacterales bacterium | reverse complement strand
CGCCGAGTTGGCCGCGATCCGCGAGCAGCTCTCCGAGCAGCGCTCCCCGCAGCGCGGGGAGGAGGCGCGTGCGGGCGCGGCAATGGAGGGGCTCTCCGAGGGGGAGCTCGACGCGCTGCGCCAGCGGGTCGCCTCGGCGTTGCGCGAGGGGTCGGAGGGAGCGATGCGCGATCTCGCGCGCATGGCGCTGGCCGCGTTCGGCCGCTCGCGCGAGGGCTCCGGCGTGATCGGGGTCGACGTGCAGCGCATCCGGCGCGCGCTGGGGCTGCGCGCCGAGCCGCAGGCGGGGCTGGGCGACGACGATCCCCGGCGCCACGGCGTGCCACGCGACGCGTTGCGCCGCTTCGAGGAGCTCCTGCGCCGCGAGCTCGAACGCTCCCAGGCACAGCGCACCGGCAGCCTGCCGCCGGCGCGGCCGCTGGGCGAGCTCGACCGCGCGCTGCCGTCGGGGCCCCTGCAGGACCTCGCCGCGGTGCACCGCGTGGTGGCCCAGCTGCGCCGCCGCCTGGCCACGCAGGGCATGCAGGCGCGCGGGCACGGCCGCCACGCGCAGGTCGACGTGCGCCGCACGATGCGCGCCTCGCTGCAGAGCGGGGGCGTGCCGATCGTGCTCAAGCACCGCCCCCGCCGGCCGCGGCGGCCGGAGATCTACGTGCTGTGCGACGTGTCCACCAGCGTGACCTCCGCGTCGGTGTTCTTCCTGTCGGTGCTCCACGCGCTGCACGACTCCTTCCGGCGCATGCGCTCGTTCGTGTTCATCGAGCGCATCTCCGAGGTGACCGACATCTTCGAACGCGAGCGCTCCTTCCAGGGCGTGAGCGAGCGCATCTCCAGCAACGCCGGCGTGGCCGACATCTCCGGCTACACCGACTACGGGCGCGTGTGGTCGGAGCTGCTGGAGCTGGTCGAGGAGGATCTCCACCCGCGCGCCACCGTGATCGTGCTGGGCGACGCGCGCACCAACGGGCGCGATCCCCGCGCCGATCTCTTCGGCATGATCGCCGCCAGAGCCGGGCGCACCTTCTGGCTCAATCCCGAGCCGCGCCTCTACTGGAACTACGGCGACTCGGTGATCGCCGCCTACGAGCAGCACTGCACCGCGTTCGAGTGCTGGACCGCCGCGCAGCTGGAGGACTTCGTGCGCGCGCTCACCCGCCCCGGCATCGCGGTGGCCTCCGCGCCGCCACGGTCGACGTCGCCGTCGTCGTCACGGTCGTCGTCGTCGTCACGGTCGTCGTCGTCGTCACGGTCGTCGTCGTCGTCCTCGTCCCGGTCGTCGTCGCCCCGGTCGTCGTCGGCGTCGCCGCCCCGGCGGCCCGGCCGCGGGCCAGCGCGAGCCCGCCCGCGCTGGGCGCGCTAGCATCCGGAGCAGCAGAGAAGCAGTAGAACAGCGCAGGGGAGCTGGCGGGAAGGCCGGCTGAGATGGCGCCCGAGTGGAATCGCAAATCCGGCGCCGACCCTTCGAACCTGTGGGGTAATGCCCGCGGAGGGAGTCAATGCCAGCGCCACCACCGTCCCGCCTCAGCGCCCCCAGCGAGCGCTCATCCGGCGCGTCGGCGTCGGCGCCGGCGCTGGAGGTGGAGCGGATCGCCCACACCTATCGCGACCGCTCCGGGCGCGAGGTGCGCGCGCTGGAGAACCTCTGGCTCACCGTCAGCAAGGGGGAGGTGGTGGCGCTCGTCGGCCCCTCCGGGTGTGGCAAGAGCACGCTGCTGAAGCTGATCTGCCAGCTCACCTCACCGGACGCGGGCACGCTGCGCGGCGAGCCGGCGGTGTTGATGTTCCAGCGCGACCTGCTCCTGCCGTGGCTCCACGCGCTGGACAACGCCGCGCTGGCGCTGCGGGCGGCAGGGCGCTCGCGGGGGTCGGCGCGCGCGGCCGCGCGGCCGCTGTTTGCCGAGCTGGGTCTCGACGGCTTCGAGCAGGCGCGGCCCGATGAGCTCTCCGGCGGCATGCGCCAGCGCGTCGCGTTCGCGCGCACGCTGCTGTCGGGCAAGCCGCTCCTCTGCCTCGATGAGCCGTTCGGCGCGCTCGACGCGATCACGCGCATGCAGATGCAGAGCTGGCTCGAGGCCGCGTTGCTCCACCGGCCGCGCACGGTCGTGCTGGTGACCCACGACGTGGAGGAGGCGGTGCTGCTGGCGGACCGCGTCGCGGTGCTCAGCCCCCGGCCCGGCACGGTGCTCGCCGAGCTCGAGATCCCGCTGGCACGCCCCCGCGCGCGCACCGATCCCCTGGTGGCCGAGCTCCGCGAGCGCGCGCTGCGCGCGCTCGGGCTGGACGCGGCCCGCGCGGGCGCCACCGGCACGGCGGGCATCGCGGGCGCGGCGGGCGCGGGCACGGCGGGCGTGGCGGGCGCGGCGGGCGCGGGCGGCGAGCGCTCACCGGGTCCGGCGGCGAGTGTGCGCGGCGGTGGCGGCGTGCACCCCGCGGGGCTCGCGCGGCGATGAGGCGGCGGGCCGCGTACGTGCTTCCCGCGGTGGCGCTGGCGACCGCGGTGGTGGTGGCGTGGGAGCTTTACGTGGACCTCGGCGGGGTGGACCCGTTCCTGCTGCCCGCGCCCCACTCGGTGGCTGGCGAATTGTGGAACAGCGGCGGGTACCTGTGGCAGAACTTCACCGTGACCGCCGAAGAGGTGCTGCTGGGGCTGGCGCTGTCGCTGGCGGTGGGCTTCGTGGCGGCGGTCGTGATTCACCTCTCGCCGTTGGCGCGGCGCGCGATCTACCCACACGCGGTCGGTTCGCAGGCGGTGCCGATCGCGGTGTTCGCACCGATGCTGGCGTTCTGGTGGGGCTTTGGCATCTTCCCCAAGCTCGTGGTGATCGCGCTGATCTGCTTCTTCCCGATCGTGGTCACCACGGTGGACGCGCTGGCGGCCGTGGATCCCGAGCAGCTGGACCTGATGCGCACGCTCGACGCGCCCCGCCTGCGCGCGTTCCGCCTGGCCGAGCTGCCGTCGGCGCTGCCGGGGGCGCTCAGCGGCGCGCGCATCGCGCTGGCGGTCGGCGTGATCGGCGCCTACATCGCGGAGTCGCAGACCCCCACCTCGGGGACCTACACCGGCCTGGGGCGCGAGATCAACGCCGATCTGGCGTCCGACTCCACCGCGCGCGCCTACGCGGCGGCGCTGGTGTTGTTTCTGTTTGCGATCGCCTGCTTCTACTCGCTGGGGCTCGTCGAGCGCCGGCTGGCCCCCTGGACACGACGACATCGAGGAGAGTTGCATTGAAGAGACTCAACCACCTGCTGAGCGCGGCGCCGGCCGTGCTCGCCCTCGCCGGCGCGATCGCACTGGCGGGCTGTGGCGAAAAGAGTGACACGCTCGCCGCGAGCAACACCAAGCCGTTCACGGTGATGCTGGACTTCTTTCCCAACGCCGACCACGCGCCGCTGTATGCGGCGATCGACCGCGGCTATTTCCGCGCGGTGGGCCTCGACGTCGTGCCGGAGACCCCAGCCGATCCCGCCACGCCGCTGCAACTGTTGGAGGCGGGTCGCGTGGACATGGCGATCTCCTATGAGCCGGAGGTGCTGCTGGCGCGCGACCACGGCGCGCACGTGGTGTCGATCGCCGCGCTGGTGCAGCGGCCGCTGACCTCGATCATCGCGCTCCCCGGCCAGCACGTGCACACCGTGGCCGACCTGCGTGGCAAGACCGTGGGCACCGCCGGGATCGCCTACCAGGCCGCGGAGCTGCGCACGGCGTTGCAAACGGCCGGCGTCCCGCCGGGGGCGGTCAAAGAAGTGAATGTGGGCTTCAACCTCGTGCCGGCGATGCTCTCCGGAAAGGTGGCCGCCACGCTCGGTGGATTCTGGAACTACGAGGCGATCGAGCTCGAACTGATGCACCGCCACCCGCTCACGATCCCCGTCGATCGCGCCGGGGTGCCACCCTACGACGAGCTGGTGCTGGTGGTGCGCGAAGAAGAGGCGCGCCACGACGGCCAGGATCTGCGCGCCTTCCTGCAGGCGCTCACCAGCGGTGAGCGAGCGGTTCGGGCCGACCCCGCCGCGGCGGCGCGGTACGTGATGAGGGCCAACCCCAGCCTGTCGTCGCACCTGCAGCGCACCTCGATCGAACGCACGCTGGCGGCCACGCTGCCGAGCGATCCCTCCGATCCCTACGGGTGGCAGGACCCCGCGCGATGGGCCGCGTTCGGGCGCTGGATGTTCGAACGCGGGCTGTTGGCCCGCGACCCCGGCGCGTCGGGGTTGCCGCCCTTCACCAACGAGTTCCTGCCCGGCCAGGGCATATAGTCCATCCCGGGTGGGCGTATAAAGGGAAGGGGCCCATGGATGAACCGATCCGCATCGTGCTGGCCGACGACCACGCGGTGGTGCGCAAGGGGTTGCGCCTGCTGCTGGACAGCGAGCGCGACTTCCAGGTGGTGGCCGAGGCGGGCGATCTGGAAAGCGCGCGGCGCTATGTGCGCGGCCACCACCCGGCGGTGCTGGTGCTCGATCTCAACATGCCCGGCGGCTCGAGCCTCGAGGCGATCCCGGCGATCCGCGAG
The DNA here is from genome assembly GCA_009781575.1 of Solirubrobacterales bacterium. Lineage (GTDB taxonomy): Bacteria > Actinomycetota > Thermoleophilia > Solirubrobacterales > Solirubrobacteraceae > Palsa-744. Next base: position 3,134 of record WQXW01000077.1, on the reverse strand, counting down.
CAGGCGCCCGACACGCAGATCGTGGTGCTCACCATGCAACAGGAGCCGGTGTTCGCGCGGCGCGCGCTGGGCGCGGGCGCGATCGGCTACGTGCTCAAGGAGGCCGCCGACGACGAGCTCGTCGAGGCGGTGCGCCGTGCGGCGGCCGGCGAGAGCTACCTCAACCCCCGGCTCGGCGCGCGCCTGGCCGCCGAGCCCCCGCCGGGCCCGCCGGACGACCTCTCCGAGCGCGAGGTCGATGTGCTGCGCCTGATCGCGCTCGGCCACACCAACGCGGAGATCGCCGAACGCCTGTACCTCTCGGTGCGCACGGTCGAGACCCACCGCGCGCACATCCAGCAGAAGCTCGGACTCTCCTCCCGCGCCGAGCTGGTCGGCTACGCGTTGCGGCGCGGCTTGATCAGCGAGGGCTCCCGCTGACGCCGGATTCCCGCAAAACGCGGCGGCGCCCGCTCCGGCGGTGCCGGTCGAGCCCCCGAGCAGCAGCCGTGTGTTTTTTGTTTTGAGGATTGGTTCCGCGCGGAACGAACCCTCTTTTTGAATCCCCCAACGCCGCCTCAGACAGGTGTGTTCGAGGGAGCGCGGGCCGGCACACATCCGTACTTGCCCACACCGGCGCCCGGGTGATCCGCACCCACTCTGCAGGGCTCCCGGGATGCGCGCCGCCCGGTGCGCGGCGAAGATCGCCGATACCAAGCGCTCCCCACTCCCCTGGGGCGCGGCGGGCCGAACGGGGGGCCGCCGCCGACCGCTCTCTCCGGGCTCGGCGGCGGCAGGTCCGTGCTGTGGTGCCCCTCGGCCGGGCTCGCTCGCCGCTCGGGGAGGCGTGCGCGCCGGAGGGTGGGCACAATCCCGGGCGTGCGAATCGGGGTGCTGACAGGAGGCGGCGACGCGCCGGGGCTGAACGCGGCGATCCGCGCGGTGGCCAGGTGCGGGCTGCGCGAGGGACGGCACACGATCCTCGGTGTGCGCAACGGGTGGGCGGGGATGCTCGGCGGCGAGGTGGTGGAGCTCACCTTCGACCGCGTGGCCGGGATCCTGCCGCGGGGCGGCACCGTGCTGGGCACCTCGCGCACCAACCCGTTCGCGCCCACCGTGAGCGACGGGCTGGGCTCCGTGCGAGCGACCATCGCGGAGCACACGATGGAGGCGCTGATCGCGATCGGCGGCGAGGACACGCTCGGCGTGGCGCGGCGCCTCTGCGAGGAGGGAATCCCCGTGGTGGGCGTGCCCAAGACGATCGACAACGATCTCGGCGGCACCGATGTGACGATCGGCTTCAACACCGCCACGCAGATCGCGGCCGACGCGATCGATCGCCTGCACACCACCGCGGAGTCGCACAACCGCGTGATGGTGGTCGAGGTGATGGGGCGCCACGCGGGGTGGATCGCCACGCACGCCGGCATCGCGGGCGGCGGCGACGCGATCCTGATCCCCGAGCGGCCCTTCGACATCGAGCAGGTGTGCGCGCACCTGCGGCGGCGCCACGAGCGGGGGCGCACCTTCTCGATCGTGGTCGCCGCCGAGGGCGCCACGCCGACCGAGGGCACGCTGCAGACGCTGGACGGCAAGGGCACCGACGCGTTCGGACACGTGCGGCTCGGCGGCATCGGCGTGGTGTTGGAACGGGAGATCGAGCAGCGCACCGGCTTCGAGACGCGCATGACCATCCTCGGCCACGTGCAGCGCGGCGGCACGCCCACCGCGTTCGACCGCGTGCTCGCCACGCGCCTGGGAGTGGCCGCGATGGGCGCGGTGCTCGCGGGCCGTTTTGGCGTGATGGTCGGCGCGCGGGGCGGCGCGATCGTGGAGGTGAACCTCGCGGAGGCGCTGCGCGAGCCGAAGCTGCTCGACCCCGGCCTGTATGAGACCGCCGAGCTGTTCTTCGGCTGAGCGCGCGCCACGGGGCGGGCCCGCGGAGCGCGCGCACCCGCGCTGGCGCTAGCGTGTCGAGCGGGCAGATGCGCGCGATGGTCTTCGAGCAGGTCGGTCGGCCGCTGGTGGCGGCGGAGCGCGAGATACCGCGCGCGGGGCCCGGCCAGCTGCTGATCGAGGTGCGCGCGTGTGGGGTGTGCCGCACCGATCTGCACCTGCTCGACGGCGAGGTGAGCGTCGACCATCCGCCGCGCATCCTCGGTCACCAGATCGTCGGCGCCGCGCAGCCCGGCGGGCGGATCGTGGGCGTGCCGTGGCTGGGATGGACCGACGGCGACTGTGTCTACTGCCGCGGCGGGCGCGAGAACCTCTGTGCCAACGCGCGCTTCACCGGCCGCGACATCGACGGCGGCATGGCCGAGTGGACGGTGGCCGACGAGCGCTTCTGCTTTGCGCTGTCCGACGGCCACCCCGCCGAGCAGGTCGCGCCCCTGCTGTGCGCGGGGCTGATCGGGTATCGCGCGCTGCGCTTCTGCGGCGACCCGCCGCGGCTCGGGCTCTACGGCTTCGGCGCCTCCGCGCACATCGTCGCGCAGGTGGCCCTCTGGGAAGGCCGTGAGGTGTTCGCGTTCACGCGCCCCGGCGATGAGCGCACGCAGGCCTTCGCACGCGGGCTCGGCGTCACGTGGGCCGGCCACTCGGCGGAGCCCCCGCCCGAGCCGCTGGACGCGGCGATCATCTTCGCGCCCGACGGCGCGCTGGTCCCGGTTGCCCTGCGCGCGCTGGCGCGGGGCGGCACGCTGGTGCTGGGCGGCATCCACATGAGCGACCTGCCGTCGATGCCCTATGAGCTCCTCTGGGAGGAGCGCGTGGTGCGCTCGGTCGCCAACCTCACCCGGCGCGACGGGGAGGAGTTCCTCGAGCTCGCGCCGCGCGTCCCGGTGAGGACCACGGTCAACACATATCCACTGGAGCGCGCCAACGAGGCGCTCCAGGATCTGCGCGCCGGTCGTTTCAGCGGTGCCGCGGTGCTCGTGCCGTAGCTCACGGGCATAATCTGTTCTGGGGTCATGAGCGAAGAGACCGCTGCGGCTGCGCTGTCGCTGGACCGCCTCCAGGAAATCGGCAGGTCGGTGATGGCCGAGCTGGACCAGGAGGTGGTGCTCCAGCGGGTGCTGGACGCCGCCCGCGAGTTCACCGGGGCCCGGTACGCGGCGCTGGGCATCCTCAACGCGCGGCGCACCGAGCTCGACCGG
>WQXW01000076.1 GCA_009781575.1 Solirubrobacterales bacterium | reverse complement strand
GTCGAGCCGCAACGCGCTGCTCAGCGGCGAGGAGCGCAGCCGCGCGGCGGGGCTCTATGCGGGGCTGAGCGCGGGCGGCGCGCTGGCGGCGCGGGGCGAGCGCGACACACGTGCGCTGCTGGCCGGTGTGAGGCGCGCGATCGAGCCGTTTGCGATCGCGCTCGAGTACGTGGCGCTGGTCGATCCCGACAGCTTCGAGGAGGTCCACTCGCTGGAGCGCGACTCGCTCCTGGTGATGGCCGCGCGCGTGGGCGAGGTGCGGCTGATCGACAATCTGATGCTGTCGCCCGCGTCGGCGGACGAATCCACTGTAAACCCACAACGAGAAGAGGCCCTGACCGCATGCAGCGTGTGATGCTCAAGTCCAAGATCCACCGCGCGACCGTGACCGACTGCGACCTGCACTACGTGGGCTCGATCACGATCGACCCGGAGCTGCTGGAGGAGGCGGACATCCTCGAGTACGAGCAGGTGCACGTGGTGGACATCGACAACGGCGCGCGCTTTGAGACCTACACGATCGGGGGCGAGCGCGGCTCGGGCGAGATCAAGGTGAACGGCGCCGCCGCGCGCCTGGTCCACCGCGGCGACACCGTGATTGTCATTTCCTATGGCACATACGAGCAGGAGGAGCTCGAGCGCCACTCGCCGCGGGTCGTGCACGTGCGTGCGCCGCACAACCAAATAATAAAAATCGACGACGCGGTGGCAACTCTGCTGAGCTGATCGGCGAAGCGTCAAGCGCGCGTCACTCGGAGAGGAACCAAAACAAATGTCCACCCAACCGGAGTTGCGGGTCCCCCACGATCCCGGGCGGCTGCCGATGACGCTGCCGCTGCTGGCGGAGAAGAAGCGGCTGGGCCAGGCGATCGTGATGGTGACCGCCTACGACCACCCGAGCGCGTGCGCGGCGGAGGCCGCCGGCGTGGACCTCGTGCTGGTGGGCGACTCGGCGGCGACCACCATCCTGGGCCATTCCTCCACCACGCCGGTCACGCTGGAGGAGATGTTGGTGCTGACCGCGGCGGCGCGCCGCGGCCTGCGCACCCCCCTGCTGATCGGCGATCTGCCGTTCGGCTCGTATGAGCGGAGCGACGAGCAGGCGATCGACACCGCGGTGCGCATGGTGAAGGAGGCCGGCGCGGACGCGGTGAAGCTCGAGGGCGGCAACGAGGCCTCGGCGCGCCGCGCGCGCGCGATCGTGCAGGCGGGCATCCCGGTGATGGGCCACGTGGGGCTCACCCCCCAGCGCTCGACCGCGCTGGGAGGATGGAAGGCGCAGGGACGCACCGCCCCGGCGGCGGCGCGCATCGGCGCGGAGGCGCTGGCCCTGCAGGAGTCGGGCTGCTTTGCGATCGTGTTCGAGGCGATCCCCGCGGCGGTCACCGAGGAGCTGATGGGCCACATCGAGGTGCCGGTGATCGGGATCGGCGCGGGCCCCGCCACCGACGGCCAGGTGCTGGTGTTCCACGATCTGCTGGGGATCCGCGAGGGCCTCGGCCCCCGCTTCGTCAAGCGCTACGCCAACCTGTTCGACGAGATGATCGCCGGCGTGAGCGCGTACGCGGAGGATGTGCGCGCCCGGCGCTACCCCGGGCCGGAGCACTCCTACAAGATCGCGCCGGAGCAGCTGGAGGAGCTGCGCAGGCAGCTCGGGTAGGCCTCCGCGCTCAGGCTGTTCAGTCCGTTCGGGCGCGGCCGCGAGCGGAGCGTGCGGAGCGTGGGGTTTTGCGCGGCGTCGGGAACACACTTGTCTGAGGCGCCGTTGGGGGATTCAAAAAGAGGATTCGTTCCGCGCGGAACCAATCCTCAAAACAAAACACGCAACGGACGGAGCTCGCCCGGCCCGGGTCATGCGTTCGGCTCCACGCCCGGCTGCACCGATCCAACCGCCTTCGCGGGCGCTCCCACGGCGATCGTGAAGGGCGCGATGTCATTGGTGACCACACTGTTGGCGCCGATCACGCACCGCTCGCCGATCGTGACCCCATCGGTCACGACCACGTTGGCGCCCAGCCAGCAGTTGGCGCCTATGCGGGTGGGCCCCCTGCTGGTGAATCCCTGCCAGGTGACCGGTCGCTCCAGGTCGTCGCAGCGGTGAGAGGCGTCGGAGATGAAGCCACCGTTGGCGATCATCGTGTGATCGCCGATCTCCACCAGCGCCTGGGAGGCGACCATCACGCCCAGGTTGAGGAACACGCCCTCGCCGATGCTCACGCGGGCCGCGCCCGGCGCGGTGATCCACACGTTGGGCTCCAGCAGGGTGTGGGGGCCGATCTGCAGGCGGCCCTCGCGCAGCGAGTCCAGCACGTTGCCGTGCACCGGCCAGCGCACGAACGCGCGCCGGCGCATGAACTCCCAGTGGATCCGCGCACGGTTCCACGGGAGCGAGTTGCGCTCATACCAGCGCCACTTCTCCCCCCACACCCGCGCGTCGCGCCAGAGCCCGGGAGCGCGCCCCCACCCCGCGTCGCACCCCGACCGCGCGTCGGGCGCGGGCTCATTCACGCGGCAACCCTCGCGCGGCGGCCGCGTGGCGTGCGCGTGCCGGAGCGCTTGGCGCCCTTGGCGCCGCGGCGCGTGCCCTGTTCGAGCACCTCGGCGAGGAAGCGGCCGGTGTGGGAGCCGGGGTCGGCGGCCACCTCCTCGGGGGTGCCGGCGGCGACCACCAGGCCGCCCTCCTCGCCGCCCTCCGGCCCCAGGTCGATCAGGCGGTCGGCGCACTTGATCACGTCGAGGTTGTGCTCGATCACGACGACCGTGTTGTGAGCGTCGACCAGGCGCTGGAGCACCTCCAGCAGGCGCTCGACGTCGGCGAAGTGCAGGCCGGTGGTGGGCTCGTCGAGGATGTACATCGTGCGCCCGGTGGCCACCTTGGAGAGCTCGGTGGCGAGCTTCACGCGTTGCGCCTCGCCGCCGGAGAGGGTGGTGGCGGGCTGGCCGAGCCGGATGTAACCGAGCCCGACCGCCTCCAGCGTCTCCAGGCGGCGGCGCACCTTGGGGATGTGGGTGAAGAACTCGAGCGCGTCGGACACCGACATGTCGAGCACTTCGGCGATGTTGCGCCCCTTGAAGCGCACCTCCAGCGTCTCGCGGTTGTAGCGCTTGCCGTGACACTGCTCGCACGGCACGTACACGTCGGGCAGGAAATGCATCTCGATCTTGATCTGGCCGTCGCCACGACACACCTCGCAGCGCCCGCCCTTGACGTTGAAGGAGAAGCGCCCCGGCTTGTAGCCGCGCAGGCGCGCCTCCTGGGTCTTGGAGAAGAGATCGCGGATCACGTCGAACAGCCCGGTGTAGGTGGCGGGGTTGGAGCGCGGTGTGCGCCCGATCGGCGATTGGTCGACCGCGATGATCTTGTCGAGCTGATCGAGCCCGCGGATCGCGCGGTGCACGCCGGGGCGCTGGCGCGCGCGGTGCAGGCGCTGGGCGACGGCCTTGTAGAGCACTTCGTTGACCAGTGTCGACTTGCCGGAGCCGGACACTCCGGTCACACAGGTGAACGCGCCCAGTGGCACGTGCACGTCGATATCGCGCAGGTTGTGCTGGGTGGCGCCGATGATTTCCACATATCCGCTGGGCGTGCGCCGCCGGCGGGGCTGTGGAATGCGGCGCGCGCCGGAGAGAAACTGCCCCGTGAGCGAGCTGGGCACGCGCTCGACATCGGCGGCGGTGCCCTGCGCGACCACCCAGCCGCCGTGCTCGCCGGCGCCGGGCCCGAGGTCGACGAGGTGGTCGGCGGCGCGCATGGTCTGCTCGTCGTGCTCCACCACGATCACGGTGTTGCCGAGGTCGCGCAGCCGCTCGAGCGTGGCGATCAGCTTTGAGTTGTCGCGCTGGTGCAACCCGATCGAAGGCTCGTCGAGGATGTACAACACGCCCACCAGCGAGGAGCCGATCTGGGTGGCCAACCGGATGCGCTGCGCCTCGCCACCGGAGAGCGTGGTGGCGGAGCGCTCCATCGAGAGGTAGCCGATGCCCACGTTCTCCAAGAAGCGCAGCCGTTCGGAGATCTCGCGCAGGATCAAGCGCGCCACGTGGCGATCGGTGTCGGACAGCTCGACCTGTTCGAGCCACTCCAGCGCGCGCGTGGCGGAGAGCGCGGTGAAGTCCTCGATGCGCGTGCCCCCCACCAGCACCGCGCGCGACTCGGGACGCAGGCGCGCGCCGTTGCACACCGGGCAGGCGCGCAGCGACATGTACTCCTCGATCTTCTCGCGCGTCCACTCGGAGTCGGTCTCACGGTAACGGCGCTCGAGGTTGCGCACCACCCCCTCAAAGCGCGTGGCGTAACGGCGGTTGCGCCCGAACCGGTTGCGGTAGGAGATCTGCAGGCGCTCGCCGTTGGTGCCGTGGAGGAAGAGATCGCGATCCTGTTGGGGCAGCTCCTCCCAGGGCGCGCTCAGATCGACCCCGTAGCGCACCGCGATCGCCTCGGCGACCTGGTCGTAGTAGTTGGAGGCGCTGTTGGCCCACGGCACGATCGCGCCGTCGGCGATCGACAGCGTGGGGTCGGGCACGATCAGCTCGGGGTCGATCTCCATCTGCGAACCCAGCCCGGTGCAGCGCTCGCAGGCGCCGTGGGGCGAGTTGAACGAGAAGATGCGCGGCTCGAGCTCGACCAGCGAGGGCCCGTGCTCGGGGCAGGCGAACCGCTCGGAGAAGGTGAGCGTGTGCCGGTCGCCGTCGCCGTCGCCCTCGCCCCCAGGCTCCCCCTCGTCTCCGCCCTCACCTCCGCGCGGGACCAACTCGATTTCGACCAGCCCGTCGGCGAGCCCGACGGCGGTTTCGATCGAGTCGGCCAGGCGCTTGCGCACGTCGTGACGCATGACCAGGCGGTCCACCACGACGGAGATGTCGTGCTTGCGGCGCTTGTCGAGCACGATCGGCTCCTCGAGCAGGTGCAGCTCGTGGTCGATCCTGGCGCGCGTGAAGCCGTCGGTGCGCAGCTCCTCCAGCACCTTGTTGTACTCGCCCTTGCGCCCGCGCACGACCGGCGAGAGCACCATGAAGCGGGTGTGGTCGGGCAGCTCCATCACGCGATCGATGATCTGCTCGGCCGACTGGCCCACGATCGGCCGCCCGCAGATGGGGCAGTGGGGCTTGCCGACGCGCGCCCACAGCAGGCGCAGGTAGTCGTAGATCTCGGTGACGGTGCCGACGGTGGAGCGGGGGTTGCGCGAGGTGGTCTTCTGATCGATCGAGATCGCGGGCGAGAGCCCCTCGATCGAGTCGACGTCGGGCTTGTCCATCTGGCCCAGGAACTGGCGCGCGTAGGCGGAGAGCGACTCGACGTAGCGGCGCTGGCCCTCGGCGTAGATCGTGTCGAACGCGAGGCTCGACTTGCCCGAGCCGGACAGCCCCGTGATCACGACCAGCGCGTCGCGGGGCAGGGACAGCGAGATGTCCTTGAGGTTGTGCTCGCGGGCGCCCGCGACGACGATCTGCTCCGAGACGCTCATGTGGGGTGCATTCTAGGTGAGCGAACGTATGTTCGCTTCGGCGAGCGCGCCGCGTCCCCGCAAGGTGCGCGAATCGGTGGCGGCCGAGCAGCGTCCGTTGCGTTTTTTGTTTTGAGGATTGGTTCCGCGCGGAACGAATCCGCAAAACAAATCCCCCAACGGCCTGGATCAAGTTGATCAAGGCGGCAAGGCCCGGCGAGTCAGCGCGCCAGGGCGCGTGCCGCCTCGCCACGGTGGCGCGCAGTGCCGATCCGATGCCAACCATGGCGGCGGCCCAGCCGCGATAACCTTGCGCCGGCAGGTCAGCCAAGCGCCCGTAGCTCAGTGGTCAACGGTTCTCTACGGGGAGCCAAAGAGCGGCGGTCTTTCAAACCGCAGGTCGGGAGTTCGATTCTCCCCGGGCGCACTTATAAACGCCCTGCAAATCGGTTCTTTCTGAACTGAACTGCGATCGGCAGGCGAGGGATGGGTACCACCCGTGCGTACCATTGGTCCCGGATCTGCGCTAGAGGTCGTGGAGTAGAATCGATGTCATGAACACAGCAAGCGAGGGCGCAGGTCGCGAGCTGGTCGTCGCCTCCGACGGGAGCATCCCCGCGGATCAGCTGGCGCGCCTCGGTGTAGCACCAGGCACCCATTTGCGGGTTGTTCAAACGAACCCGGCCGGGACACTCGCCGGATCGCTGCCCGACTTCCCGGACCTGAGTTGGGAGGACTTCGAGCGTGGCAGCGCGCTCGCCACGCATGAGCTCACCTCCGCGTGAGGGTTCTCGCGGACTCACACGCCGTAGTCTGGGACCGCCTCCTTGTGGGCACCGCCCGAGCGTTGGCCCTGCCGCTGGTCACCAAAGACGACGCCATCCGCCGCTGTGGGCTCGTGGCCACAATCTCTGATCATCTTCCGCCACACGCGGGCAGAGGACGCGGTCGTGCTGATAGGCGGCGGATTCAGCGATGGAGCGTGCGAGCCGGTCACCAATGGGCGGATCGTGAGAAATGGATGGCTGATACCCAATTTCTTCAACCTTCACCGTCACTGGCCAGACGAAGGTCTGCTGTGAGGGGCCGGGCCTCCAGGATTTCCGGGGCGGTTTCAATCTGCGGGCCGCCGACCGGCATGTGCGCATGAGCGGCTTGCGCGCCGAGAAGACGCGCAGCTCAGGCGCGCGGTCGTGGCCTCCAGGTTCCCTGCGTGTGTCCCTACGAGATGAAAGACGCCGTGGGCGCCCTCAGCGCCCGCCCCCCGATTCCGCGATCGGGACCGTAGCCCCGAGCCGCTCGACCGTGAGGCCACCGCGCTTGTCGGAATCACCTCGTAACGCTGGTCTTCGATCTCGACGAGGTCGCCAGCGCGGATATCGAGCTTCTTCGCTGCTGGCACGGGGGTAATGTACCGAGGTGTGTCAGCTGATGAGAACACCGACGCCGCTGGCCCTCGCGTGTCCGACCCCGAGCTGCGAGCTCTGGACGACGCCTCCGCCGGCGCGTGGATCGCACCCTCACTGACCGGCGAGTTCGGCGCGGTCACACTCGCGGTGCCGAGCGGCTATGAGGCATACGTGCGGATCTTCCATCCGGCACAGGACGGACGAGGGGGCGTCAGGCGCTGGTCGGAGATCGCCCACGAGACCGGGCGGCACGCGCATCGATTGATGCAGTGGCACGCGATCGTGGGCTCGTCGGACCCGCTGAACTTCATGGGGTCGCTGTGTGCCGAGTGGGAGCCCGAGCGCGGCAACCTCGACCAGGCCTCGCTCGCTGCGCTGTGCGACCTGCTCGCCGCCCACACCGCGAACCCCGAGGATTGCTGCTTCTGTATGTGGGAGGGTTGGGGGGAGCTGCATCACGAGAAGAGGATCGGCAAACACGCATGGCAGACAGTGGCGGGCGTATCGCAACAGGTCCAGGATGCGCTCGGTCGCCCGCGGCTTCGCCTCCCCGGTCGCAACTATCTGCTGCTCGCGGGGTCGCTGCGGGGCGCTCTACGGCTCGAGTCGTGGATCGGCTCCAGCTGGCGCCGGCCTCGCTCGCCCAATCTCTTCTGGCCCGAGGATCGTGCGTGGTGCGTGGCCAGCGAGATCGACTTCGACTCCACGCTGGTGGGCGGCGCGGCCGGTCTGGTTCAGGCGATCGTCGAGAGCGCCGAGCTCGAGGCCTGGGCGGTCGAGCCGGATGACTCCCTCGCGGACGATGCCGACGAGATCAACGTGGTCCCGCCTCCGGTTGAAGCCTGAGCGTGGCTTCCGGATCGCGGGCGCAGACGCTCGAGGTTGGCGGGCTCGGTGTAATCGGGT
>WQXW01000075.1 GCA_009781575.1 Solirubrobacterales bacterium | reverse complement strand
CGAGGCGCCGTTGGGGGATTCAAAAAGAGGATTCGTTCCGCGCGGAACCAATCCTCAAAACAAAACACACAACGGCCGCTGCCCGATCGGCACCGCTGGAGCGGGCGCCAGCGCATTTTGCGGGAATCTGGCTCTATTTTCTGAGCAGTGGCGAGCAAATAGAAACACCCCACTCCGCCAGCGTGCCGTCCGAGAAGTTGCCATTGCTGGCGGTGCCCAACGTCGCGGAGGGCCGTGACACGGCTGCGATCGAGGCGATCGGGCGCGCATTCGCGCAGCCCATGGGCGTGCGCCTGCTGGATGTGCACTCCGACCGCGACCACCACCGCTCGGTGTACACGCTCGCCGGCCCGCCCGGCGCGCTCTCCGAGGCGCTCACGTGCGGCGCGCGCGAGACGGTGGCGCGCGTGGACATACGCGACGGCCGTGGCGCGCACCCCCACGTGGGCGCGCTGGACGTGGCGCCGGTGATCCACCTCTCTCCCGCGCTCCGCGGCCCGGCGTGCGCGGAGGCGCTGGTGGCGGCCGACACGATCGGGCAGCTGGGCGTGCCGGTGCTGCTGTACGGCCAGCTCACCGGCCCACCCGCGCGCACGCGCGCGCAGCTGCGCGCCGGCGGCCGGCAGGGCCTCGCGGCGCGCGTGGCCGCGGGGGAGGTGCGTGCCGAGTTCGGCCCGCGCGAGCCCCACCCCTCCGCGGGGGTCACGCTCGTGGCGGCGCGCCCGCCGCTGGTGGCGTTCAACCTCGAGCTCGCGCCCCCGGCCACCGTGGAGCGCGCGCGAGAGATCGCGGCCGCGATCCGCGAGGGCGGTGCGCAGGGCCTGCCGGGCGTGCGCGCGATCGGCGTGGCGTTGCGCGGCGGGAGGGTGGCGCAGGTGTCGATCAACCTCGAGCGCCCGCTCGAGGTTCCCCTGGCGGCGGCGGTCGAGGCGGTGCGCGCGCACGCACCGGTGAGCGGTGCGGAGCTGGTCGGGCTGGCGCCGCGCGCGGCGCTCGAGCGCTTTCCCGGTGATCTCGAGCTGCGGGGCTTTGACCCCGCGCGACACCTGATCGAGAACGCACTAGGGTTCTAGGCGACCCCCCGAGCGCGGGCGCCCGCGCGCCGCGCGGCGGGCACGGGCCCGGGCACGAGCACGAGCGAACACACGATGGCGACAAAGCGGAGAAGGACAAAGCACAGGGGCAACGCGGCGGGCGTGGTCGAGGCGCGGGGGCGCACCGGCCGGCGGCCGACGCGCGAGGAGCGCGACCCCAAGGCGCGCGAGGCGGCCGAGCGCAAGCAGGCGCGCCCGGCGCGCTACGAAAAACCGCCCACGTGGAGGGGAGCGCTCAACCGCGGGCTGCTGGCGGCGGTGGGCATGGTGGCCATCAGCCTGCTGCTGCTCAAAAGCGTGACCAGCGGGCTCGCGCTCTTTCCGGTGGTGCTGGTGATGTACGTGCTGATCAGCTACTACACCGATCTGTGGATGTACCGCCGGCACCTGCGCTCCAAGGCTTCCGGCAACGGGGGGGCCGCGAGGCGATGAACGCTGAGGCGCGCGGCGCGGACGCCCAAAGCGCGGACGCCCACGGCGCGGAGGCGCGCGGCGAGCGGTCGCTCGGCGTGGAGGTGCGCCCCTTCGCGGTGGGGCCGTTCCGCGAGAACGCCTACATCGTGCGCGCGCAGGGGGCCCAGCGCGCGGTGCTGGTGGACCCCGGCGAGGAGCCCGCGCGCTTGGGCGCGGCGATCGACTCGCTGGGCGTGCGGGTAGAGGCGATCCTGATCACCCACTGCCACTTCGACCACATCGGCGCGGTGGCGGCGATGGCGCGGCGCACGGGCGCGCCGGTGTACTGCCCGCAACTCGAGCGAGGGGTGCTGGAAGACATCGCCAAATGGATGCCCCCGGGCTTTGGCGAGCCGGAGAGCTACAGCCCGGAGCACACGCTCGCAGGGGGCGAGCACCTGGAGCTGGCGGGCCTGGACATCCGCGTGCGCGCCACCCCCGGCCACAGCCCGGGCCACCTCACCTACGCGATCGCGTCACACGCGCAGGCGCAGGCGCAGGCGGGGGCGGGGGCGGACGGCCACCCGCGGGCCGAGCGCCCGGCGCGGGCGCTGCTGTCGGGTGATGTGCTGTTCGTGGGCTCGGTGGGGCGCACCGATCTGCCGGGCGGCGACCGGGCGACGCTGGAGCGCTCGATCGAGGGGCTGATGCGCGAGTGGGCGCCGGAGAGCGCGGTGCACTCCGGTCACGGGGGCGCGACCACGCTGGAGCGCGAGCTGCAGACCAACCCCTTCCTCGAGGAGCTGCGCGCGGCGCTGGCGGCGGGGGCGCGGTCGGGGTCCGGCGCGCGCGAAAGCTCGGGCGCGGGCGAGGCCGCGGGCGCCAGTTGAGCGGGGCGCGGATCAAGGCTCCGCGGGGGACCTTCGATGTTTGGGGCGAGGAGGCGGGCAGGCGCGCGCGCCTGGAGGCGGCGGCGCGGGCGATCCTCGAGGGCGCGGGCTACGAGCGGATCGAGACGCCGGCGTTCGAGGCCACCGAGCTGTTCGCGCGGGGGGTGGGGGAGTCGACGGACATCGTGCAGAAGGAGATGTACACCTTCGAGGACGGCTCGGGCCGCTCGCTGACGCTGCGCCCGGAGGGCACGGCTCCGGTGTGCCGCGCGTACGTGGAGCACGGCATGCACAAGCGCGCGGCGCCGGTGAAGCTGTGGTACCTGGGGAGCTTCTTCCGCTACGAGCGCGCGCAGGCGGGGCGGTACCGCCAGTTCTGGCAGGTGGGCGTGGAGGCGCTGGGCAGCGAGGACCCGGCGGTGGATGCGGAGTCGATCACGCTGATGTGCGCGCTGCTGGAGGAGATGGGCGTGCGCGAGGGGCGCCTGCGCGTGGGAAGCCTCGGCAGTGGCGAGAGCCGCGCGGAGTACCGCGAGCGCCTGCGCGCGCACCTGCGCGCGCACGAGTATGAGCTCTCGGCGGAGGTGCGGGGGCGAATCGACTCCAACCCGCTGCGCGCGTTCGACTCCGACCACCCCGGCACACGCGCGGTGATGGAGAGCGCGCCGCGGCTCATGCACCACCTGGAGCGCGAGGATCGCGAGCACTTCGAGGCGGTGTGCGCGCTGCTGGAGCGCGCGGGCGTGGCACACGAGGTGGACGACACGCTGGTGCGCGGCCTCGACTACTACACACGCACCGTTTTCGAGTACAGCTCGGAGGCGCTGGGCGCGCAGAGCGGCGTGGGCGGGGGAGGGCGCTACGACGGCCTGGTGCAGGAGTTGGGGGGACCGCGCACCCCCGGGATCGGCTGGGCGGCGGGCGTGGAGCGGATGCTGCTGGCGGGGAGGGAGCCGCCGGCGAGGACGGGCTCGCTGGAGCTCTACGTTGGCACGAGCACGGGCGCCCCCGACGCGGGGGCGGGGCGCGGCGCGCATGCTGAGGCGCGCGGCGCGGCGTTCGAGCTGCTGCGCGACGCCCGCTCGGCGGGCCTGAGCGCGCAGATGGAGATGGCGGGGCGCTCGCCCAAGGGCCAGCGCAACCACGCGCACCGCGTGGGCGCGCGCTATCTGGCGCTCGTGGGCGCGGACGACCGAGCGAGCCTGCGGGACATGGAGGATGGGGGAGAGCGCGAGCTGGCGGCGGCCGAGGTGGTGCACGCGGTGTTGCAGGGTCTGCGACGCCTGTCCTAGCCGGGCGACTCGCCAAAGAACGCTCCGCCCAGGCCTCGAACACACCTGTCCGAGGCGCCGTTGGGGGATTCAAAAAGAGGATTCATTCCGCGCGGAACCAATCCCAAAAACAAAACACGCAACACCCGCTGCTCGACCGGCACCGCCGGAGCGGGCGCGGGCGCATTTGCGGCCGGCACCCGGCGCGCGGGGGGCTGCTAAGTTCGCCGGCGTGGGATCGATGGGGCAATCCACCGTGCGCTTCGCCACGCTCGCGGCAGTGGCCGTGACCAGCGCGCTGGCGCTGGGCGCGTGTGGCGGCGGGAGCGCCACCACGCGACTGGCGGCGGCGCACGGCGCGGCGCTGGACGCGCCGGCCCTGCCCACGCGACCGGTGGCGGCGCCGGAGATCGCGTTGCACAACTCCTTGGGGCAGCCGGTGCGGCTGAGCGCACTGCGGGGCAAGGCGGTGATGCTGACCTTCATATACGACCACTGCCCCGACATCTGCCCGGCGATCGTGGGCAACTTCCACGCGGCGCTCGAAAGGATGGGCCCGGCGGCGGCGAGTCACGTGGCGTTCGTGGCGGTGTCGGTGGATCCGCGTGGCGACACCCCTGCGACGGTGGAGGCGTTCCTGGCCAAGCACGGCATGACCGGGCGCATGGACTACCTGATCGGATCGCGCCACGAACTGGAACCGGTCTGGCGGAAGTACGGCGTGAAGGTCGAAGCGAGCCCGGACTCGCGCGAGGTGGGTCACTCGGCATTCGTGTACGGGGTGTCGGGCTCGGGCAAGATCAGCGCGCTGTATCCGGCCAACTTCAAGCCGGGTTGGATCGTGCACGACGTGCCGCTGCTGGCGAAGGAGTAGCGCGCCGGTGACGCATGCGCGCGGCTCGCGACGCGCGATCCGCCTGGGCGCGTGGCTGGCGGGCGGCGCGATCGTGGCGGTGCTGCTGTTCCTCGGTCTCCGGGGCACCTCTTCGGAGGCGCGCGTGGCACCGGCGCTGCCCGCCGAGCGGCTCTCGGGCGAAGCGGTCACGCTGGCACAGCTGCGGGGGCGCCCCGCGTTCGTGGTGTTCTGGGCGAGCTGGTGTGGGCCGTGCCGGCAGGAGGCGCCGGCGCTCGAGCGCTTTGCCACCACGCTGGGCGGGCGCGGGCACATGGTGGGCGTCAATTGGGAGGACCAGCTGCCGGGCGCGCGCGCATTCGTGCGCACCTACCGCTGGAGCTTCCCCACGCTGCGCGACGCCGGCGGGCGGGCGGGCGAAGCGTACGGGGTGAGCGGCCTGCCGACCACGTTCGTGCTGGACGCGCAGGGTCACATCCACGAAGTGTTGCGCGGCCCCCAGAGCGAGCGGACCCTCGGCCGCGCGCTCGCACGGCTGGGCTGAGCACGCCGCCACATCGAGCACCTGTGGCCGCCCGGGCCGCCCGCGCCGGGCCGCCCGTGTCGGGCGCGTCGCCGCGCGCGCGTCGCCGCGGGCGCGTCAGCCGATGAGACCCGTGTTGACGAGGCTGGTGTCGCGCTCGAGGCCGAACGTGCAGGGATAGACCAGCGAGGAGGGGCCGCCCACGTAGATGATGCGCACGCGGCTTTCGGTGATCCCGAGCCACATGCGACCGCGGGCGCTGTGTTGCAGGATCGCGGTGGAGGCGCAGCCCAGCGCGCCGCGCGCGCCACTTTCCTCGCTCCGTTCGGCCGCCCCGATCGGGGTGCCGACGCGGGTGCCGCGGTTGGTGGGGAAGGTCGGGGAAGTGGTGCGGAAATCGGTGAGACGGTGCGTGCGCGCGTCGATCCAGAAGGCGGTGGGGCAGGCGCCGCGGCAGGCGCCGTAGCCGAGATAGCGCGCGCGCACCACCCAGCGCACGCCCACCACTTCGATGTTGAGCGTGGGCGGCCCGGCGGCTCGCAGCAGGTCCTGTTCGGTCGAGACGCCGATGCGCAGCGGCCCGACGGTGCCGGGCGCGAGCACCCAGTGTGCCATCCCGAGGGCGCGGCGGCCGGGCGCGGCGGCGGTGAGGCAGCCCAACGCCAGTAACGTGCCGGCGAGCGAGATGGTCACTCGACACGCGATCTGGTGTCCATGGCTGGACATTGGTTCCCCACCTGATCCATGGTTTACCCGATGGGAGGTGTTTGTACATCCGTGTCGGACACTTCGGGAGATGTGGCAAGCCCGCGGAGCGCCGAGATCGTGCCGAACACCGCGCACAGACGCGTAACGAGGCGGTATGGGTTGCGTGTGGCCGCTGTGGTCGCGCAGCCCTAGGGCGTCCGCGCGCGCTCGATCTGGTCGAAGTCGCCGTAGCCGTTGAGCACGCCGCCGCCGCCCGAGAACTGCCACATCAGCGCGTAGCGCGAAGCCGTGTTGAGGCCGCCGAAGAACTGCGCGCAGCGGGGGTGGCGCGCCCTGAGGCACCAGCCGGCGGGCGCCTGGCGCAGCGCGGCGCTCTCCGGCCGGTAGGTCCACTCATACGTTGTGGAGATCGCGCCGGCGGCGCCGGTGCCGAAGATCCGGCGCCAGTTGCCGGGCGAGGAGTAGACGCCGGGCTGAAAGCGCGAGTGCGCGCGCAGATAGACGGAGAAGCCGTCGAGCTCGGCGCGGTTGACGCTCGGCGCGATCCCGCGCCGGCGCACGGCGCCGCGGCACGGCGAGCCGTACACGGAGGTCCAGCCGTTGTCGGGCGCGGGCGCGATCTTGGGCAGCTCGACGTCCATCCACACGACCGGGTAGGTGATCCGCTGCGCGCCCGGCAGGCGCCGGATGTGGCCGAGCGTCTGCGCCGCCTGTGCGGCGCCCCACGCGCGCGCCTCGCGCGCGGTGCCGTTGTAGTGGGGGTCCACACCGGGCCCACCCATGAACCAGTAGGCGCCCGTCCCGACCCCCTCCCGGTGGCGCGTGCGGTCGATGTCGGCCGCGGCGGCGTCGGCGGACGACCACGCCAGGAAGCTCGAGCAGCCCAGCCACCGCTCCCAGCTGCCGACCATGCCCATGTAACCGCCGTAGCCGCCGCCGAGCACCGGCTCGCCATCGGACGTGGAGCCGCCCACGGCCGGGTAGTAGCTGTCGGTGCCGTACGCGAAGCCCGGACCCGGCCGGGTGGCGCCCGGCGAGGCAGCCACCGCGGCCGGCGCGGCCACGGCACCCGGCGCGGGCGCGGGCGCGGGCGCGGGCGCGCGATCCACGCGGCCTGCGACGCCTCGCCCCAGGGATGCCGGCGAGAGCGCCACAACCGTGCCGAGGAGCGCGGCGAGCGATCGTTCACCTCCCACCGGCGCCAGCATAGGCGGCGCCGGGGTGCTCGGGCGCAGGGCGCAGGGCGCAGGGCGCAGCTGCTTCGCTGAGCGGGCCCCGGCGCGTGGCCCCGGGGTCACCGAGGAGGAGCGCCGGCTCGGTGGGCGGCGGCGGCGCGCGTTCGGGCGCCGAGCTTCGCGTAGATGTTGTCGAGATGCTTCTTGACCGTGCCGGGGCTGACGATGAGCGCGTCCGCCACGGCGTGGTTGGTGGCGCCGGTGGCAACGAGGTCGAGCACCTCCCGCTCGCGGGGGGTCAGCGTGGCGCGGGCCACGGCGCGTCGTGCGGCGAGCTCGGCGGCGCGCAGATGTGGGCGCAGCAGCTCCGCGAGTAGGAGCTCGTCCTCTGAGAAGTCGCGCCGGGCGCGGTTGAGCCAGACTCCGACGAGGCGCTCGCGCGGGCCCTCGAATCCGATCGTGAGCTGGTGTGAGACCGTGGCGGGCCGGAAGAACTCGGCGTACAGGGGTCCGTGGCGAAACCTGCGCATGGAGGTCACGTCGGAGAGGCGCAGCGCGCGGCAATGGCCGGCGGCGTGCAGTTGGATCAGCGGGTGCTGTGAGACGTGGCACAGGAAGGCGTCGAGGAGCGCGGGGGCGATCGCGTGGGAGGGCTCGAGCGGCGGCGTCGCCGTACAGGTGACCGTCGGCGTCCCGAGCGCGGCCGGGCCGGGGAGGAGCTGGAAATCGTTGAAGACCAGCACGTCGCAGCGAAGGGTGTTGGCGAGCGCGGCGAGCAGGTCGGCGCGGAACGACACGATCGAGCCGGCGGAGTCGGCGTCGGCGACCAGTTCCAGGATCGCCTTGACTGCCTTCGCGTGCAT
>WQXW01000074.1 GCA_009781575.1 Solirubrobacterales bacterium | reverse complement strand
CGCGCGGCCGCCACAAGCGGCTGCTGGAGGGGCTCGGCGTGGGCGGCGAGGAGACGCGCCAGGCGCGCGAGGCCACCCCGTTCGAGCTGGCGGGCGAGCGGGTGGACGCCCAGGACCACCGCGGCGTGGCGGGCAACGTGACCGAGTTCGACGGCAACCTGGGCCTGGTGATCGGCGCCGGCGGCGGCTCGCTCACGCTGTTCGACGCGGTGCGCGCGCACGGCGGCCGCCCCGCCAACTACTGCGAGATCGGCGGCAACCCCTCGGTGGCCAAGGCGTGTGGCCTGGCCAAGCTGGTGCTCTCCAAGCCCGGCGTGGAGCGGATCGCGGTGATGATGTCGATCGTGTCGAACACGCGCGTGGACATCGTGGCGCGCGGGGTGATCAAGGCGTGCCTGGAGCTGGGCATGGACCCGGCGGAGAAGATCGCGATCTTCCGCATCCCCGGCGCGTGGGAGGAGGAGGGCTTCGCGATCCTGGAGCGCTACGGGGTCGAGTACGCCGACCGCTCGGTGTCGCTCAACGAGGCGGCACGGCGCGCGGTGGAGAAGATCCAGGGGGTCGCGCCATGAGGGGTGGTTCTCTTGGGTCGCATCCGCGCAGCCCGCGTGGGCACCAAGCGCGCGGGGGCGGGGCGTCGTGCCCCGCCACCACGGTGAGGTTGCCATGTCCATCCTGATCGACGCCGACACCACCTTCATCGTGCAGGGCATCACCGGCCGCGAGGCCGTCAACCTCACGCGCGAGTGCCTCGATTACGGCGCCGGCGCGAAGATCGTCGGCGGGGTCACGCCGGGGCGCAAGGGCCGCGAGGTGCACGGCGTGCCGGTGTTCGACACCGTCGCGCAGGCGGTCGCGCATCACGGCGCGCCGATCGACGGCTCGGTCGTGACGGTCCCCCCCGCGTTCACCAAGGACGCGGTGTTCGAGGCGATCGAGAACGGCGTCTCGCTGATCGTGATCGTCACCGAGCGCATCCCCCGGCGCGACGTGGCGCAGATGGTGGAGCTCGCCGCGCTGCGGGGCGCGCGCATCATCGGGCCCAACTGCCTGGGGGTCATCGTGCCGGACGTGATCAAGATGGGCGGCATCGGCGGCCCCGCGCGCAACGCCGCGCAGGCCTACACGCGGGGTCCGATCGGCGTGATCTCGCGCTCCGGGGGCATGACCACCGAGATGTCGTCCACCCTGTCTGCCGCCGGCCTGGGCCAGTCGACCGCGGTGTCGATCGGGGGCGACGCGATCATCGGCTCCACCTACGCCGAGCTGATGCCGCTGTTCGAGCACGACCCCGCCACCGAGGGGATCGTGATCTACACCGAGCCCGGCGGGCGCATGGAGGCGGAGCTCGCGCGCTGGGTCGCCGAGCACCGCTCCCGCCTGCCGATCGTGGCGTTCATGGCGGGGCGCTTCATGGACGAGATGCCCGGCATGAGCTTCGGCCACGCCGGCACGATCGTGGAGGGCCGCGAGGACACCGCCGCCGAGAAGATCGCGCGCCTCGCCGAGGCCGGCATCTCGGTGGCGGAGCGCATCGAGGACATCCCCGCGATGATCCGCGCCAAGCTCGCCGAGCGCGCGGGTGGCGAGCGCGCGGGCACCGACGGCCGGGCGCTCGACGGGCCGGCGGCCGAGGGTCCGCCCGCCATGAGGAGCCGCGCATGAGGAGCGACGGGATCTTCATCGCGGTGGCGGTCGACGACGAGGCGGCCGCAGACCCCGCGATCGCGGCCAGGCTCACCGAAGCCTGCCCCGTGGACATCTTCGCCCAGCACGAGAAAGGCGCGCTCGAGCTCGTCGAGTCGAACCTCGACGAGTGCGTGCTCTGCCGCCTCTGCCTCGACGCCGCGCCCGGCGCGGTCGAGGTGATCAAGCTGTACGCCGCCGGCGCGCTGCTCGTGTAGCGGGGGCCGCGGCTCCCGCGATGAGACGCACCGGCGTGATCGTGCTCGCACCGCTCGTGGCGCTCGCGCTGCTCTCGGGGTGCGGCCGCGGTGCGCCCGCCACCGCGCCGGCGTGTTTGCCGCACAGCTTCGACGTCGACGCCACGCTGCCGGGCACGAGCGTGAGCGTCTCGCCTGCCCCCAACTCCGGCACCGCCAACCCGCACACCCAGATCAGCTTCCTCGGCGGTGTGGGCGGGCCGCCCATCGAGATCCGCGAAGTCTCCGCGGACGGCTCCCGCACCGGCCTGCACCAGGGGCGTATGGAGAGCTACTCGCAGGGCGACGGCGCCAGCTTCCTACCGAGCAGGCCGTTCGATGCGGGCGAGCGGGTCACCGTGCGCGCGGTGGTGGCCCAGCGCGGGACCGCGCGGCGGGTGGCGTTCGCCTTCGACGTCGACACCCCCTACCCGACCGGCAAGGTGCCGCCGTTCCCCAACCCAGCGGCGGGGCCCTCCGAATATCAGAGCTTTCGCACACTGCCCGCGCTGCAGGCGCCGATCCTGACCGTGACCACGCCCGACCGCGATCCCGGGGCGGGCGACATCCTGATGACCAACGGCCCCGGGCCGGGGCGGTACGGCGCGCTCATCTACACGCCCGCGGGCCGCCTGGTGTGGTTCGAGCAGCTCTCCCACGGGCTGTCGGCGGAGAACCTGAGCGTGCAGAGCTTCGAAGGCAGCCACGACCTGACCCTCTGGGAGGGCAAAGTCCTGTCGCTCGGCTTCGGCCAGGGGCGGGACCTGGTGCTCAACTCCCACTACCAGACCGTGGCCACGGTCACCGGCGGCAACGGGCTGGCGGCCGACCTGCACGACTTCCAGATCGCGCCCCACGACGTGGCCTACACGACCGCGTTCAACCCGATCCGCTGCGATCTCAGCGGCGCCGGCGGCGCGCGCGACGGGGTGGTGCTCGACGCCGCGGTGCAGGAGACCGACATGCGCACCGGCCTGATCCGCTGGGAATGGCACGCGCTGGACCACGTGGCGGTGGGCGAATCGGAAACCACCGCGCCCCACTCCTCCGGCGCGTGGGACTGGTTCCACCTCAACTCGATCGACCCCGAGCCGGACGACGAGATCTTCATCTCCGCGCGCTCCACCTGGGCCGGCTATCAGCTGGACGGCCGCTCCGGCAGGATCCTCTGGCGACTGGGCGGCTCCAAAAGCTCCTTCCACATGGGCCCCGGTGCGCGCACCGCTTGGCAACACGACGGCCGCGTGCTGCCCGACGGCGAGGTGACCTTCTTCGACAACGGCGCCAACCCGCCGATCCACAGCGCCTCGCGCGCGGTGCGGATCGCGCTCGACCTCGCCACCCACACGGCGAGCCTGCGCTCCTCCTTCACCCACCCCGGCCTGCCGCTGCTGTCGGCCAGCCAGGGCAACGTGCAGACGCTGGGCTCCGGCAACTCCGTGGTCGGCTACGGCCTGATCGGCGCGGTCAGCGAGTACGACCCCTCCGGTGGGCTGCTCTTCGATGCCCACCTGCCGCTCGATGAGACCTCCTACCGCGCGTTCCGCTTCCCGTGGAGCGGCCGGCCCACGAGCCCGCCGGTGGCGGCGGCCAACCTCAACAACACCTCCGAAGAGACGATCGTGTACGCCAGCTGGAACGGCGCCACCGGCGTGGCCGCCTGGCGGGTGCTGGCCGGCGCGCACCCCACCGCGCTCGCCGCGCGCGCCACCGTCCCGGCGAGCGGCTTTGAGAGCTCCGCGATCCTGCCCGCGCAGTACGCCTACGCCGCGGTGCAGGCGCTGGGGCCGGACGGGCGCGTGCTCGCCGGCTCGCCCCCCGTGGGCGTGCGCCCCTACGCCGCGTCGTTCGCCGGCGGCGCGGGTTGAGGATTGCAGGTGATGATCAGTACGCCGGCGCTTTGGAGGGATGCTTGTGCGCGCCGTTTTCGGTGCTCGTCGTGGGCGTTTTCGAGGTGGAGCTTTCGCTTTTGCCGCCACACCCCGCGATCGCGACGGTCCCACCCAGCGCCGCAACGGTCGTTAGCATGACGGTCAGCAGCGGACGTCTCCCCATGGTTGGCCTGGCTCCTTCTCTCACTCGACGAGGTCCGGCCGCATGCTAACAGGGGCCCACAGCGCCGATCGCACGCGGGCATCCGCCCGGCGGCCGGCCGCGTGATCCCCGATCCAGGTTGATGGCAGAGCACCACGACACCGCACCACGCGCCGGCGCGCCGGACGCCAGCGCGCGCCCGGGCGGCGCCCCGGATGGCGGCGTCGGCCGCGACGACATCGTCGGCCGCGACGGCGTGGGCGGCCGCGGCGCCACGGGGGGGGGCGACGGCGTGGGCGGCGGCGGCGCCACCGCGGTTGCCCTCCCCGGCGCCGAGCTCGACGAGCGCGGCGCGCGCGCCTCCGTCGAGCCCCCCCAGCCGGGCCGCGCGCGGCGGCTGCCGGGCTCCTCCATGGGGTGGCTCCTGGCGGTGTGCTGCGTGGCGCAGTTCATGGTGATCCTCGATCTGTCGATCGTCAACGTCGCGCTGCCCCACATTCAGTCGGACCTCGAATTCTCCTCGCCCGAACTGCAGTGGGTGGTGGACGCCTACGCGATCACGTTCGCCGGCTTTCTGATGCTGGCCGGGCGCGTGGCCGACTACTTCGGCCAGCGGCGCATCATGGTGCTGGCGCTGCTGCTGTTCGCGCTGGCCTCGCTGGCCGGCGGCATCGCGCCCACCCGCGAGATCCTGATCGCCGCGCGCGGCTTCCAGGGGCTGGCGGCGGCCTTCATGGCGGCGTCCTCGCTGGCGATCATCACCGCCTCCTTCCCGCCCGGCCCGCAGCTGCATCGCGCGATCGGGCTGTGGGCCGCGATGAACGGGCTGGGCGGCGCCGCCGGCGTGCTGTTCGGCGGAATCATCACCGAAGTGCTCTCCTGGCGCTGGGTGCTGCTGATCAACCCGCCCATCGGGATCGTGGCCGCGCTGGTCGCGATCGCCGTGGTTGCCGAGCGCCGCCGCCGGCGGGAGGGCAGCTTCGATCTCGCCGGCGCGCTGCTGTTGACCGTCGGCCAGATGGTGCTGGTCTACGGGGTCGTCGAAGCGGGGCTGGTCGGGTGGAGCGCGGCCGCCGCGCTGGGCCCCATCCTCGGCGGCCTGGCGCTGCTGATGCTGTTCAACTTCGTGGAGCTGCGCGTGGCCTCCGCGCCCCTGATCCCGTTCCGCGCGATCACCAAGGGGCTGGGGATCGCCAACGGGATCGTGCTGCTCTTCAGCGCCGCGCTCTTTCCCATGTGGTTCGTCTCCTCGCTCTACCTGGGCCAGGTGCTGGGCCTCTCGGCGCTCCACACCGGCCTCACCTTCCTGCCGATGGCGCTCACGATCATGGTGGTCGCGCGCCAAGCCGGCAAGCTCGTGAGCCGCTTCGGCGTGCGCGCCGTGCTCGGCTCCGGCCTGCTCATGATGACCGTCGGCCTGCTGCTGTTCGCCCGGATCGGCGCCAGTGGCAGCTCGATCTACTACATCATGCTCCCCGGCATCCTCACCGCCGCGGGGATCGCGCTGTCGATCGTGCCCTCCACGATCGCCGCCACCCAGGGCGCCGGCGAGGGACAGGCGGGCCTCGCCTCCGGCCTGGTCAACACCTCCCGCCAGGCCGGCGGCGGCCTGGGGCTGGCGATCCTCATCACGCTGGCCACGCAGCGCACCACCAGCCTGATCGGCGCCGGCCACGGCGTCCCCGAGGCGCTCACCGCCGGCTTCCGCCTGGCCTACCTGATCGGAGCCGGCCTCACCGCCGCCGCCGCGCTCGTCACCTTCCTGCTGCTCCCCCGGCCGGCCGGCGCCCCAGGGCCCGCCGCCGCCGCAGGGCCGGCCGCCGCCGCAGGGCCGGCCGGCGCGGGCGGCACCGCGCACCGCATCCCCGCGCTGGGCCTGGTGATCGGGCTCGTGCTGGCCGCGTTCGTGGCGCTCGACCTCGGTATCGGAGGCACGCGGGGCGCGCCGATCGGTGCCTACACGACCGCGGACTCCTACAGCTTTGTGACCGCGCCCGCGCTCCACCCGCCGAGGCTGAGCGTCGACAAGAGCTCGCCCGCAGCGCAGCTGGCGCCGGGGTACATCCTGACCACCAACTTCCTCAACCTCAACGAACCGCCGATCACCGGCCAGAGCGGACCGCTCGTGCTCGACTCCAACCTGCGCCCGGTGTGGTTCCAGCCGGTGTCCCCGAAGGTGATCGCGGCCAACCTCAACCTGCAGAGCTACCGCGGCCAGCCGGTGCTGGCGTGGTGGCAGGGGGTGGTCTCCAAGGCCGGCGCCACCGAAAGCGGCGAATGGGTGCTGGTCAACCAGCACTACCAGCCCGTGGGGCACCTGCGGGGCGCCGACGGCTGGAAGCTCACCCTGCACGAGCTCGCGATCCGGGGCAACGACGCGTGGGTCACCGCCAACAGGGACATGAAGATGGACCTCTCCCCATGGGGCGGGGCCTACAACGGCTCGCTCACCGACTCGGCGGTGCAGGTGTACGACCTGCGCACCGGCCGGCTCCTGCACAGCTGGGACGCGCTGCGCCACATCTCCTTGAGCGACTCGCACGCCACGCTGCCCACCAACGGCTTCCCCTGGGACGCCTACCACGTCAACTCGATCGACGTGCGGGGCGACGGCACCTTCCTGGTGTCGATGCGCAACACGTGGGCCACCTACCTGGTCGACGCCGCCAGCGGGCGCATCGACTGGACGCTCGGCGGGCGCCACTCGAGCTTCGCGCTCGGCCCCGGCGCCGAATTCCAGTGGCAGCACGACGCGGTGCTGCAGAGCCCCTCGACCGTGACCATGTTCGACGACCACTGCTGCCAGATCACCGGCGGCGGCAAATACGTCGAATCCGGCGCGCGCTCGCGGGGGCTGGTGCTGCACCTCGACCACGCCGCGCGCACCGCCACGCTCGTGGCCGAATACGGCCGGCACCTGGGCTTCGAAATCGACTACATGGGCGACACGAAGCCGCTGCCCAACGGCAACGTGATGGTGGGGTGGGGCTCCGAACCGTACCTCTCCGAGTTCAGCCGCTCCGGCAAGCTGCTGCTGGAAGGCCACTTCCCCAACCCCGACCTCACCTACCGCGCCACCGTCGCGCACTGGGTCGGGCTGCCCACGTACCCGCCCGTCGGCGCCGCGCACCGCACCGCCGCCGGCACGATCGTGTACGCCAGCTGGAACGGCGCCACCCAGGTGCGCTCCTGGCGGGTGCTCGCCACGCGGCGCTCCGGCGACGCCGGCGGCGGGCCGTCGTCGCCCGTGACCACCGCACCCCGCTCGGGCTTTGAGACCGCGATCCCCGTGCCCCGCGGCTACACCGCCTTCCGGGTCCAGGCGCTCGGCGCCGGTGGCCACGTGCTCGGCTCCTCCCCCACCTTCACCGCCCGCGGCGCGTGATGGCGACCGCTCCCGCCGGTCCCTCGCCGCCGCGAGCGCGCCGCGGTGCCACCGTCCCGAGCGCGCGCACGCGGGCGCGGAGCCGTGCCGCCGCCACCGCGATCGCCGCCGCCACCCTCTGCGCCTCGCTCTGCTCGTGCGGCGCCACCGAATCCCCGAGCGCCTCCGCCAGCGCGCTCTCCTCGCGCGCGGCGATCGCGCAGGCCGCCGCCAACGCGGTCACCGTCTCCCCCTTACCCGGCACGCCCGACGCCTCGCCGTCCACCCAGATCAGCTTTCTCGGCGCCGCCGCTGAGCCGAGCGGGACGGGCGCGGTGGGCGCGGCGGGCGCGACGGGCACGACGGGCCAGCCGAGCGGGGCGGGCCAGCCGAGCGGGGCGGGCCAGCCCAGCGGGGCAGGCCAGCCGGGCGGGCCGGGCCAGCCGGGCGGGGCGGGCGTCGAGGTGACCGACGTGCGCGTGGTGGGCTCGCGCAGTGGCGTCCACAGCGGACGGCTCGAGGAGT
>WQXW01000073.1 GCA_009781575.1 Solirubrobacterales bacterium | reverse complement strand
TGCGTGGTGAAGGGCTCGAGCTCGCGCTGGCGGGCGATGTCGAGCGCGAGGCGGAGCGCGTCGATCATGGTGCGCATGTCGGCGTCGTCGGAGTAGTAGTTGTGGAGGATGTAGGGCTTCGCGGTGGGATCGGGGGAGGCGATCAGCACCATCCCGCGGGAGGCGGGGGTGATCACGCAGGGAGCGAAGCCGAAGCCGTGCGCGACGATGGGCGTGAGGCCCTCGTCGACATACAGGGCGGGCGCGGCGTGGAACTGGATGTCGGGCGCGGGCAGCTCGGAGGAGGTGCGCACGAAGCCGCCGGCCTCGGCGACGTTGGAGGTGAGCGGGCCGCGGCCGTGCTGGGCGAACTCGAGCACGTTGGCCTCGGTCATGGCGGAGGCGAGTGAGATCTCCTGATCGTGGCCCCACCCGAACCCGCAGGCGGGGTGGTCCTGCAGGTTCTGGCCGACGGCGGGCAGGTCGGCGACCACGGGGATCTGGGCGAGGGTGAGGATCGCGGCGGGCCCGACGCCGGAGAGCATCAACAGCTGGGGCGAGTTGTAGGTGCCGGCGCAGAGGATCACCTCGCGCTGCGCGCGCGCGTGGAAGGGCTCGGAGAGGCGCGCGCCGGCGACACCGACGGCGCGGGAGCCGTCGAACATCACACGGTGCACCTGCAGGTGGGTCTCGACCGTGAGGTTGGGGCGCGCGGTGGCGGGATGGAGGTAGGCGAGCGCGGCGGAGCAGCGGCGCCCGTCGCGCTGGGTGAGCTGGTAGTAACCGACGCCGTCCTGGTGGGCGCCGTTGAAGTCGTCGTTGGCGTGCAGCCCGGCGGCCCCACAGGCAGCGAGGAAGGCGTCGGAGATGGGGTTGGGAGAGCGTGGGTCGGAGACGGTGAGCGGCCCGCCCGCGGCGTGATACTCGGAGGCGCCGCGCTCGTTGTGCTCGGCGCGCAGGAAGTAGGGGAGCAGCTCGGCGAACCCCCACCCCTCGCAGCCGCCGGCGTCGCGCCACTGGTCGTAGTCGGCGGGGTTGCCGCGGATGTAGACCATCGCGTTGATCGAGGAGGAGCCGCCGAGCACCTTGCCGCGCGGGATGTAGATGCGCCGGCGGTTGGCGAACGGCTCAAACGCGGTGGAGTAGTCCCAATCGACCTGGGTGCGGAAGAGCTGGCCGAAGGCGATGGGCACGTGGATGTTGTCCACGGTGTCGGGGGGCCCGGCCTCGATCAACAGCACGCTGACGTCGGGGTCCTCGGTGAGGCGGTTGGCGAGCACGCAGCCGGCGGAGCCGGCGCCCACGATCACGTAGTCGTACATTCCTCTACCCCTTTCGCGGCGGTGGAGCGGTTGGTGCATAGGCTACTGTGCGCGTGTGCTCCCGGCTGTGGCCGCTCCGCTCCGGTTGACGTTGCTCTTCCTGATCGTGGCGACCGCGGTGATCGTGGTGCTGGTGGTGATCCTGATCGCGCGACACGTCGAGTCGACGCGCGGGGATCGCATCCGCGCGCGCGTGCAGGGCCGGCTCGGGCCGGTGTTCTCGCGGTTTCTGGAGACGGAGGATCCGGCGCACCTCGCGGAGGGCCTGCGGCCGGCGTTCGTGCGCATGAACGCGGCCGAACGTGCGGTGGCGGCGGTGTTGATCACCGATGTGATGCGGGAGGTGGGGCCCGCGCAGACGGATCAGCTGAGGCGCGCGCTCGAAGTGGCGGGGCTCGTGGGACTGGGCGAGCGGGGCACGCGGCGACGCTCGCCGTGGCGGCGGGCGCTGGCGTGCGAGCTGCTGGGCAAGATCGGCGCGCGCCGCTCGGTGGGGGCGCTGCTGGAGCGCCTGGAGGATCGCCGCCCGGAGGTGAGGATCGCGGCGGTGCGTGCGCTGGGCGACGTCGGCTCGGCGGAGGCGGTGCCGGCGCTGGCGGAGGCGTTCGCGGCGCGGGGAGTGGCGCCGAGCAACATCGTGAGTGAGGCGCTTCGCAGGATCGGTGGCGAGGCGGCGGGGGCGTTCGAGCGCGGGGTCTCCTCGCCGGACGCGATCGTGCGTGTGGCGTCGTGCTTCGGACTGGCGGCGACCGCGGAGGGAGCCACCGATGCGGTGGGCCGGCTCACGGAGGTGCTGTGGGGCGACCCGCAGGCGCAGGTGCGAGGAGCGGCGGCGGCGGCATTGGGGCTGGTGGGCGGCGAGCGTGCGCCGGAGGCGCTGCGCGAGGCGACCCACGATGAGGACGTTCACGTGCGCCGCTCGGCCGTGAGATCGCTGGGCGCGTTCGACGACCCGACCGCGGGCGAGACGCTGATGCGGTGCGTGGAGGACGAGGACCGCGAGACGGCGTTGCGCGCGGGGGAGGCGCTGCTGGCGCTCACCCGTCGACCGCGCGCGGCACTGCACACACGCGCGCGCGTGGAGCGCTCGCCGGCGTGGGCGATCGAGTATGCGCGCAAGGTGGAAGAGGTGAGCGCGTGAACGCCGTGCTGCAGTCGATCTCGCTGGGCATTCTGGGGTTCTTCCTGGTGTATCTGGTGGCGACGTTCACGCTGCTGGCGATGTCGGTGCGCGAGATCTCCTGGTACGCGCGCGGCCAGGGACCGCCGCGCGCGCGGCCGGGAGAGACGCACCTCCAGAGCGCGACGCTGGTGGCGCCGGCGTACAACGAGCAGACGCTGATCGTGCAGAGCGCGAGGGCGTTCCTGGCGAGCGACTACGAGCCGCTCGAAGTGATAGTGGTGGACGACGGGTCGAAGGATGAGACCTTCGCGCGTCTGGATGAGGCGTTCGACCTCGTGGAGCTTCCGCTGCGTGGCAGGACCGATCTGAAAACCGCGCCGATCCGGAGCGTGCACATCTCCCGAAGCGAGCCGCGGCTGCGGGTGGTGCGCAAGGACAACGGCGGGCGCTCGGATGCGATCAACGCGGGAATCTCGATCGCGCGGGGCGAGCTGGTGGTGATCACCGACGCGGACAGCCTCCTGGAGCGCGACGCGATCGCGCGCGGGGTGCGCCCGTTCGAGGTGCACCCCGACAGCTGCATGGCGGTGGGCGGCGGGGTGCGTGTGGCGAACGGATCGACCATCGTGGGCGGGCGCGTGGTGGCGCCGGGGGTGGGCGTGCAGGGGATCGGGGCGACACAGGTGCTGGAGTACATGCGCGGCTTTTTGGGCACGCGGATCGCGTGGTCGGAGATGAACGGGCTGTTGATCGTGAGTGGCGCGTTTGGAGTGTTCCGGCGCGATTTGCTGGTCGCGCTGGGCGGTTTCTCGCGCGCGACGCTGGGAGAGGACATGGAGATGACCATGCGCATCCACCACCTGGTCAGGCCGCGGTTGAGGGAGGCGCACGTGGAGTTCGTGCCGGACGCGGTGTGCTGGACCGAGGCGCCGGGCACGATGGCGGGATTGCGCAGCCAGCGCACGCGCTGGCACGCGGGGCTGCTGGACAATCTCCGCATGCACTGGCGCATGTTGGGCCGTGTGCGCTTCGGCGCGGCGGGGACGCTGGCGATGCCGTACATGGTGCTGTTCGAGGCGCTGGAGCCGCTGGTGGAGGTGCTGGGCTACGCGATCGTGATCGCGCTGATCGTGACCAACACGGCCAACTGGACCTATCTGGTGGCGTTCTTCCTGGTCGCGGTGATCACGGGCGAGGTGCTGAACACAACCGCGCTGCTGATCGAGGAGATCGGCTTTCGCCGCTACCGCGCCAAGGATCTGGCGCGCATGTGCGCGTGGGGGCTGGTGGAGGCGCTGTGGTTCCGCCCCGCGCTGGCGTGGTGGCGTCTGAAGGCCACGTTGCTGGCGCTCATCGGACGGAGGCCCGGCTGGGGCTCGATCCCCCGGGGCGAGGCCATTCTCGAGCGACCGGTGGGCGCGATGGGCACGCTCACGCGGTAGCGTCGGCCAGCAGGCGCGCGTGATCGACCGCGATCGCCGCCCAAGTGGCGAGCGTGGTGGCGGCAAACTCGTCGGCGGGGGTGAACTCGCCGATGCGCTTGTTGGTCAGATACAGATTGCCCCACGCCTGCGCGCGGATCATTATGGGCACACCCAGGAACGAGCTCATGGGGGGATGTCCCGCGGGAAACCCGGACGAGTGGGGGTGGGCGGTGACGTCCGTCAGGCGGAGCGGCCGGGGATCGTGGATCAACACCCCCAGCACGCCCAGACCGCGGGGGCGATGGTCGATCGCGCGCTCCTGCGAGTCGGAGAGCCCGAGAGTGACGAACCGCTCGAGTTGGCGACGCTCTTTGTCGAGCACCCCGATTGCGGAGTACCGCGCGGCGGTGACCGAGCAGGCGGTCTCCAGCAGCCGCCCCAGGAGCACGTCGAGGTCGAGCTCGGCAACCAGTGAGGGACCGAGCGCGATCAACTGACGCAGGCGATCCTCTTCCAGCAGATGGCTCATGTCGCGTTTGCGCAACACGCGAGCACGATTCTAGTTCGAGGCCCGGGTCGTGCGATGCCCGCACGCGGCGCCCGCGATCCCTGCCGAGCGCTGCCGTGTGCGCGCGCAGCTCTCATGCTGGCGCGTGCGGAGTGGGGCGCCCAGGGGCGTCTCGCCCGCACCGGGTCGCCTCGGGCTCGGGCTCGGGTTCGGGTTCGGGTTCGGGCTCGGGTTCGGGCGCGCGTTGGCTGGGCTGAGGCGAGGAGCTCGCCAGGGGCGGACGCGGGCCTGTGGGCGGTCAAACAGCGCGCCCCGCACTGCTCCTGTGGCTCCGTCCTCTTGGCCCGATAGCCTGCGATCCGCTTGTGGCGCGCGTTTCGCAGAGCCGACGCGGGGACTCGAACCCCGGACCCCTTCATTACGAGTGAAGTGCTCTACCAGCTGAGCTACGTCGGCAAAAACCCTGCTAAATCGCCATTCCTGCGCATGGCTCAAATGGCCATTCTAGGGCGTGGAGCCCACACTGAGGACATGTTCCTCAGCTTAGCTCAGCCGCTGGCGGGCACCTCCCGGCACTCGGGATCCCCGAAGAGCCGGATTCGTTTACTCTCCGCGAACTGCGGTTATTCCCAAGGAAAGGAGCTCTCTTGCCGTTGACTCAGATGCAACTCGCCGGTGCGGTCGCCGATCGCGCCGAGATCACCAGGGCTGAGGCGAAGCGCGTGCTGGAGGCTCTCGAGGAGGTTGTGCTCGATGAGATTGGCGACGCACAGAAGGTCAAGATCGGTGGTTTGGTCCAGTTGACGGTCCGGGTCAAGCCGGCCACCAAGGCGCGCAAGGGCCGCAACCCGGCCACTGGCGAAGAGATCACGATCGGGCCCAAACCGGCGAGCGTGGATGTGCGTGCGCGGGCGCTCACCAAGGCCAAGGGGGCGCTGCCGTCGGTGCAGAAGGCACGCCGGCGGTTGGCGAACTGACGCGGTCCCCCACCAGCGGCGGGCTCAAGCGCGAGTGCGCGTTGGCTTGAGCCTGGCCGCGCGGCCACTTCATCAGCACGGCAGCACGGCCACCCGCGCCGAGAGGCGCCGGCCGTGGAGTGGTCAGGCGCGAGGACACCTTCGTTGGCAGTTCCACGCGCACCGCGGGCGATATTGACCTGGGTCCAAAGGGGGCGCGGTGGTGGGTGAGCGTCACGTGTACATTCACCCCGCCGGTGCGCGTGTCGTGGGCTGAGGCGCTCAGGTGGAAGTTGGGTTCGAAGCCGGAGTGGCACAGTTGGTGGCCCGGAAGGTAACGGCGGGCGAGCGAATTGTGACGCCGTAGTCGCCGCCGGCGCGCACGGTGGTTCGAGTTGGATGGGCCGAAGCCTTTGCGCGCGCTCTCTTGCTGTCGAGCGTCAGCGAGGTGGTGAACCGGAAGGACGCATCCCGCGTGCGTGTCGACTCGGCCGCCTTCTCCCTTGGGAGTCGTTTGACAGGAGGCGCGATCCCGAATGTGGCGAGTGGCCGTTGGAGATCCGAACCGAAACGTTCCAATTGGGGGCCATGCGGGAGAGGATGGCCGAGTTACCCTTATTTGGATGAGTGAGTTCCTCGTCTGAGAGCCAGAGTTCGGTGGGATTTTGCGGCAACCCAGCGCGGCGCCTCGAACACGCCTGTCTGAGGGCCGTTGGGGGATTCAAAAAGAGGATTCGTTCCGCGCGGAACCAATCCTCAAAACAAAAAACGAAGCGGACGCTGCTGGACCGGCACCTCCGGAGCGGGCGCCGTCGCATTTTGCGGGAATCTGGCGCTATTTTCCTGGCAGGTCAGCCAGCAGCCCGAGCAGCGACTCGCCATGGCGCTGGCAGAACGCCGGACCCACGCCGCGCACCGCGGGCAGCTCATCCGGTGTCGCCGGCCGAATCCGCACGAGCTCCGTGAGCGTCGCGTCGGTGGCCACCGTGTAGGCCGGCTTGCCCGCCGCGCGCTCCCTTCTCCAGGCGCGCAGCCGCTCGAACACCTGCCGCTCCTCCGCATTCAGCGCGTCAGCAGGCCGCGCCCGCGAGCCGCCCATGGCCTCGCGGGTCGCCAAAAAGCTCGGGTCAGGCCGCGCCCGCAACCCGCGCGCGGCTTGCAGAGCCGATGCGAAGCTGGCGCGAGACCGCACCTGCGATCCATCCGCGGGGAGCGCCGGCGCCGGCGCCGCCCTCTCCCGGGGCACAGCCTCGTTAGCGCTCGCCAGGGATGGCGAGGCAGAAGCGCTCGCCGCGGACCGTGAGCCGGAAGCGCTCGCCGCGGACCGTGAACCGGGAGCGCTCGCCGCGGATCGCGCCACCGGGGCGCGCGCGGCGGGCTCCAGAGGAGCGGGGTCACACACATCGCAGCAGCGCCCGGTGGGCGCGCCGGCGGTGCGATCGCCGAAGTGATCCAGCAGCCGCCGGCGGCGGCAGGCGCCGTTGGAGATGAACCGCTCGATCGCGCGGTACGCCTCCCAGCCGCGCCGGCGCGCCACGCTGCTGCCGGCGCGCTCAGCGCGGGTGTTGAAGTGGATCAGCCGTCCCAGGTCCACACGCGCCGCCAGCAGCAGCGCGCGCGCCGGGCGGCCGTCGCGGCCCGCGCGGCCGGCCTCCTGGTAGTACTCCTCCACGCTGGCCGGCAGCGCCCAGTGGACCACGGTGCGCACGTCGGCCTTGTCCACGCCCATGCCAAACGCGTTGGTCGCCACCACCACCTCCGCGCGCCCCTCCATGAACGCCGCCTGGGCGGCGGCGCGCTCCTCGGCGGCCATGCCCGCGTGGTAGCGCACCGCCGCGGTGCCGCCACGACGCACTGTCGCCCACACCTCGTCGGTGTCCTTGCGCGTGCCGCAGTACACGATCGCCGGCCGCGACCCCTCCTCGCCGAGCGCGCCCCGCAGCGCGCGCTCCTTGCGCGCCTGAGTGCCCCGCCCTTCGAGTGTCAGCACGTCGAAGGTGAGGTTGGGGCGATCGAACCCCGCGCGCACCTCCACCCAGTCGCGCATGCCCAACCGCGCCGCGATCTCACGCGCCACGCGGTGGGTCGCGGTGGCCGTTGCCGCCATCACCGCCGGGCGCGGGCCGGCGCGATCGGGGCGTCCCAGCGCGCGGATCTCCTCGCCCAGACGCAGATAGTCGGGGCGGAAGTCGTGGCCCCACTCCGACACACAGTGGGCCTCGTCCACCACGAACAGCGCCACCCCACGGCGGCGCAGGATCTCGCGAAACGCCTCCGACACAAACCGCTCCGGCGCCGCCAGCACCACCTGTGCCTCGCCGGCGGCCAACCGCGCGAGCGCACCGCTCCGCTCCCGCGGCTCCATCGTGGAGGCCAGCATCACGCCGCCAATCCCCATCGCGCGCATGCGCGCCAACTGGTCCGCCATCAGCGCGATCAGCGGGCTCACCACCACCACCAGGCCCACGCCCGCCACCGCCGGCAGCTGATAGCAAAGCGACTTGCCCCCGCCGGTGGGCATCACCACGAGGCTGTCCCGACCCGCCAGCGCCGCCTCCACCGCCTCGCGCTGCCCCGGCCGGAACCCCTCGAGGCCCACGCGCTCGAGCAGCGCCTCACACGGCGCGCACGG
>WQXW01000072.1 GCA_009781575.1 Solirubrobacterales bacterium | reverse complement strand
GGCGTGGTCCAGCGGAGCGCGCTCGATCGCAAGGGGATGCGAACCGCGGGCGGCGCGGGCGCCCCGCACGGCGCGGGCGCGGCGAGCGAGCGCACAGTGGCGCGCGCGCCGCACGTGTTGCACATGACCGCGACGCCGATCCCGCGCACGCTGGCGCTGACGCGGTACGGCGATCTCGACGTGACCCGCCTGCACGAGCTGCCACGCGGCCGCGGTGGGGTGCGCACCGAGATCGCGGGGAGCGAGCGCGCGCGGGGGGCGGCGTACGAGCGGCTGCGCGCGCAGCTGCGCGCGGGGCGCCAGGCGTTCGTGGTGTGCCCGCTGGTGGAGGAGTCGGAGCAGCTGGAGGCGCGCGCGGCGACGGCCGAGTACGAGCGGCTGACCGCGGGGGAGTTGCGCGATTTCCGCGTGGTGCTGATCCACGGCCAGATGCGCGCGCGCGAGAAGCAGGCGGCGATGGCGGCGTTCGTGGACGGGCGCGCGCAGGTGCTGGTGAGCACGACCGTGATCGAGGTGGGCA
Organism: Solirubrobacterales bacterium; assembly: GCA_009781575.1. Classification (GTDB taxonomy): domain Bacteria; phylum Actinomycetota; class Thermoleophilia; order Solirubrobacterales; family Solirubrobacteraceae; genus Palsa-744. Next base: position 7,431 of record WQXW01000072.1, on the reverse strand, counting down.
TCGACGTGCCCAACGCCACGGTGATGGTGGTGGAGGACGCGGATCGATACGGCATCTCCCAGCTGCACCAGCTGCGCGGCAGGGTGGGGCGCGGACCCCACGGCGGCGAGTGTGTGCTGTGCGGGCCGCGCCACTCGCGGCGCCTGCAGGCGGTGGCGCAACACCGGGACGGTTTCGCGCTGGCGGAGATCGACCTGCGGTTGCGGGGCGAGGGCGAGATCGGGGGCCATCGCCAGAGCGGGCAGGCGGAGCTGAGCGTGGCGCGACTGCCGCAGGACGCGGACCTGCTGGAGCGCGCGCGTGGCTGGGCGGCGGAGATCGTGGCGCGCGATCCGGAGCTGCGCGCGCCGGAGCACGCGCTGCTGGCCCAGCTCTTCGAACGCCGCCTCGGCGAGGACGCGCGCCGGCCGCTGCCGGCATGAGGGTGATCGCGGGGCGGTGGGGCGGGCGCGAGTTGCGCGCGCCGGCGGGGCGCAACACGCGGCCGACCGCGGCGCGGGTGCGCGAGGCGCTGTTCGCGATGTTGGAACCGTTGGAGGGCGCGACGGTGCTGGACCTCTTCGCGGGCACCGGCGCGCTGGGCATCGAGGCGCTGTCGCGCGGCGCGGCGAGGGCGGTGTTCGTGGAGCGCGACGGCGGCGCGGTGCGGGCGCTGCGCGGGAACCTGAGCGCGCTGGGGGTGGGCGGGGAGGAGGCGCGGGTGCGCCGCCAGGACGTGGCGGTGGCGCTCGGCGCGGCGCGGCGCGCGGGGGAGACATACGATCTGGTGCTGATCGACCCTCCCTACCGTGGCGCGCGCGCGGGGGCGGGAGCGCTGGAGCAGGCGCTCATCCCGCTGCTGGCCCCCGGGGCGCGTGTGGCGGTGGAGAGCGATCGCCGCGACCCCCTCACGCTGGCGCTGGAGGTGGTGCGGGAGCGCCGGTACGGAGACACATCGATCACAATCCATCGCCACCAATGAGCTTGAGCAAATCGATCGCGGTGCTGCCGGGCACCTACGACCCGGTGACCAACGGCCACCTGGACGTGATCCGGCGCGCGGCGGGGCTGTACGACGAGGTGGTGGTGGCGGTGGTGAACCGCTCGGTGCGCAAGGAGCGCTCGCTGTTCGACGCCGGGGAGAGGATCGCGTTCATCGAGCACGCCACCGCCGACCTCCAGAGCGTGCGGGTGGAGGCGTTCAGCACGCTGCTGGTGGATTTCGCGCGGCGCGTGGGCGCGAAGGTGATCGTGAAGGGGTTGCGCGCGATCTCGGACTTCGAGTACGAGCTGGAGATGCACCAGCTGAACCGACGTCAGGACGCCGAGATAGAGTCCGTGTATCTGATGGCGTCGCCCAAGTACAGCTTCCTCTCCTCCAGCGGGGTCAAGGAGCTCGCGACGTTTGGGGGGCTGATCGACGACCTTGTGCCGGAGGAGGTCGCGCGGCGGTTGCAGGAAGAGCTTCGCCGCTGAAGAACCTCACAGCTGCAAGACTGGAGGCGCGTATGGACGTTCTGGTACTGATAGACAAGCTCGACGATCTGGTGCACAACGCCAAGCCGGTGCCCCTCACCGACCAGGTGCGGGTGGACAAGGAGGAGATCTACGACATCCTCGACCAGATGCGCGCCACCATCCCCGAGGAGATCAAGCAGGCGCGCTGGATCGTGAAGGAGCGCCAGGAGATGCTGGCGGAGGCCAAGCGCGAGTCGGAGCGGATCATCAAGGAGGCGCGCGAGCGCCAGGAGCGGCTGGTGGGCAACCAGGAGGTCACCAAGCAGGCCGAACGCGCGGCGGATGAGATCGTGGAGGACGCGCGCGCGCGCGAGCGCGAGATCCGCCTCGGCGCGGAGGACTACGCGGACGAGATCCTCAACACGCTCGAGGTCAACCTCTCCAAGTTCATCGCCGCGGTGCAGCGCGGGCGCGAGCGGTTGCAGGGCAAGGACGAACCGGCCGAGGTGGGGTGACCCCGCCGCATGCGGCGGGGTCCCGACGGTGCATGCACCGTCGGGCCGGCCGGCACATGTGCCGGCCGGGGGGGCCTTGCATGCAAGGCCCCCCGACAGGGCCGCATGCGGCCCTGTCGGTCGTGGCGCATGCGCCACGACCCCACGCAGCGCGTGCGCTGCGTGGAACCGCAACTGCCGCCCGGCGTCGTGCGCTGCCCGCAACGCCGAACGCCCGCTCCCCATCCGCGCGGTGGCTGGCGGTCGCATTTTGAGTAGGGTGCGCGCGTGCGCGACAGCACCAGGCTCAGGCACGCGACCGCCGCGCTCCGCACCAAGCTCGAGGACGACCTCTTCGAGCTGCGGGTGCTGCGCGAGGCGGGGATCATCGGGGGCATGCGCCCCGACCGGGCGGTGCGCGCGGGGGCGACGTTCGTGCGCTGGGGCGCCTCGCCGGCGACGGGCGCGACCAACGCGGCGATCCACCACCCCCACGAGCCGGCGCTGATCGACGAGCGGGGCGCGCTGACCTTCGATCAGGTGCACCGCCGCACCAACGCGCTCGCGCGCTCGCTGGCGCGCATCGGCATCGCGCAGGGCGACGGGGTGGGCGTCATGTGCCGCAACCACCGCGGCTTCGTGGAGGCCACGCTGGCGGCGGCCAAGCTGGGCGCGAGCGTGCTGTACCTCAACACCTCCTTCGCCGGCCCCCAGCTGGTGGACGTGGTGGCGCGCGAGCGGCCCAAGGCGCTGGTGTACGACGAGGAGTTCGCCGGCCTGCTGGAGGGTGTCGATCCGGGCGTGATGCGCATCGTGGCCTGGAGCGAGCGCGCGCCGGGCGCCGGCGCGGGCGCCGCGGGTCCCGACGCGGGCGCCGCGGGCCCCGACGCGGGCGCGGGCGGCGCTGGCTCGGGCGGCGCGGCCGGGGCCGCGGGCACCGGCGGCGCGGCGGGCGCCACGGGCGAGGAGCGCACGCTCGAGGGGCTGATCGCGGACAGTGGCGACGCCAACCTGAAGCCGCCGGCGGAGAAGCCGCGTTTCGTGATCCTCACCTCGGGCACCACGGGCACGCCGAAGGGCGCGCAGCGCTCGAGCCCCAACGGGCTCTTCGGGCTGGCGGCGCTGATCGACAAGATCCCGTTCCGCTCGCGCGAGACCATGGTGATCGCGGCGCCGCTGTTCCACTCGTGGGGGTTCTTCCACTTCATCCTGAGCCTGCCCACGGCGTCCACGATCGTGTTGCACCGGCGCTTCGACCCGGTGCAGACGCTGCGCGCGGTGCAGCGCCACCGCGCGCAGGTGCTGGTGGCGGTGCCGGTCATGATCCAGCGGATCCTGGCGCTGGAGGAGGAGACGCTGGCCGGCCTGGACCTCTCCTCGCTGCGCATCACCTCGCTGTCGGGATCGGCGCTGCCGGGCGAGCTGGCGATCGCCTGGATGGACCGGTTTGGCGAGAACATCTACAACCTTTACGGCTCCACCGAGGTGTCCTACGCCACGGTGGCCACGCCCCAGGACCTGCGCGCGGCGCCCGGCACCGCGGGCCGCCCGCCGCGGGGCACGGTGGTGCGCCTCTACGACGAGCGCGGCCACGAGGTGCCCCGCGGTGAGGTGGGGCGCATCTTCGCGGGCAACGAGATGTCGTTCGAGGGCTACACCGGTGGCGGCAACAAGGAGGTGATCGACGGGCTGATGAGCACCGGCGACACCGGCCACCTCGACGATCACGGCCGCCTCTTCGTGGACGGCCGCGACGACGAGATGATCGTGTCGGGCGGCGAGAACGTGTTCCCGCGCGAGGTCGAGGACCTGCTGCACGACCACGTGGAGATCGACGACGCGGCGGTAGTGGGCGTGCGCGACCCCGAGTGGGGCCAGCGGCTGAAGGCGTTCGTGGTGCCCCACGCCGGCTCGAGCCTGGACGCCGAGGAGGTGCAGGCCTACGTCAAGGCCAACCTCGCCCGCTACAAGGTGCCGCGCGAGGTGGTGTTCATCGACGAGCTCCCCCGCAACGCGACCGGCAAGGTGCTCAAGCGCGAGCTGATCGCCTCCGATTGACTGGTCCTGCGGGGGGCGGCGTGGGGGAGTTCTATTTCGGTTGCGACTTCGATCGAGGGCTCCGCCGATCACGGTGATCGGGAGGATCGAAGAGGCAACCGAAATAGAACTCCCCCACGCCGCCTCGGCGCTCCCGCCCCTCCTCGGCTTCCCCGTGCCCTTCTGGCGACCGGCGGCGCTGGGAGCTAGCCTGGCTCTGTGGCCGCGCTGACCCACGATCTCGATCTGGCGAGCCTGCGGTTGGCGCCGGGCGAGGGGCGGCGCCTGCGGCTGGCCGTGCGGATCGAGCCGCTCGTGCTGGGCGGCCAGCGCTACGCCGCCGAGCCCGATCCCGTGGCGGTGACGCTGGAAGTGTCGCGTGTGGCCGGGCGGGGGTACGCGCTGCGGCTCACATTCGACGCCTCGCTGGCGGGACCCTGCATGTGCTGCCTGAACGACGCGCGCGCCACGGTGGACGTGCAGGCGCGCGAGGTCGACCTGCCGGGCGACGGCGAGGAGCTGTCCAGCCCCTACGTGGCGCGCGACACGCTCGACCTGCAGGCCTGGGCGCACGACGCGTTCGCGCTCGCCCTCCCCGTGCGGGTGCTCTGCCGCGAGGAGTGCGCCGGCCTGTGCCCGATATGCGCCGCCGATCTCAACGACGCCGGCCCCGGGCACACCCACGAGCGCGCGCCCGATCCGCGGTGGGCCAAGCTGCGCGAGCTCGATCTGGACTGACCCGCGCGCCGCGTGCGCTAGCCTTGCGCAGTCGTGGCCGTCCCCAAGCGCAAGCAATCCCACAGCCGCACCGCCCAGCGCCGCGCGCAGCACCGGATCACCGCTCCGGCGGTCAACGAGTGCCCGCGCTGCCACAGCCCGCGCCGCCCGCACCGCGTGTGCCCCGTCTGCGGCACCTACGCCGGTCGCGAGGTGCTCACGCCGCACGCGCACGGTCACGAGCACGAGTAGGGACGCCCCAGTGGGCCAGCGCCCACCCACACCACCCGCCCAGCCCCAGCAGCGCCCGGTGATAGCCGTCGACGCCAACGGCGCCGATCGCGGCCCCCGCGAGGTCGCGGCCGGCGCCGCGGCGGCCGCGCGCCGCGGCGCCCGCGTGCTGCTGTTCGGCCCGGCCGCCGAGCTGGCGCAGGCCGCCGATCGCGCGCCGACTGCGGGGCCGCTGCGGGGCGGCGTCGAGGTGGTGGACGCGCCGGTGTCGATCGCCAAGAGCGAGGACCCGGCCCGCGCGGCGCGCTCCACGCCGGAGGCCTCGATCGTGCGCGCCGCGCGCGCGGTCGCGGCGGGCGAAGCGCAGGCGCTGGTGTGCGCCGGCGGTACCGGCGCCGCGCTGGCCGCGGGCCTGTTCAACATCAGGCGCGCCAACGGCATCTACCGCCCGGCGCTGGCGCTGCCGCTGCCGGTGCCGGCGCACACGGTCACGCTGATCGACGTGGGCGCCGGCGCGGAGGCGCGCCGCGAGCACCTGGTCCAGTTCGCCTTCATGGGCGCCGCGCTGGTACAGGTGATGCTGGGCGTGCGCCGCCCGCGCGTGGGGCTGCTGTCCAACGGCGAGGAGGCCACGCGGGGCAGCGCCGCCGTGGTCGAGGCCCACGCCGAGCTGCGCGCGATCGCCGCGCGCTCGGGGACGTTCGAGTTCGCCGGCAACATCGAGGGCGGCCAGGTGGTGAGCGGCGCGGTCGACCTCGTGGTGACCGACGGGTTCACCGGCAACATCGCGCTGAAGCTGATCGAGGGCGTCTCCCAGACCGTGCTCTCCGCGGTCCGGCAGCGGGCGCGATCCGGCCCGCTCGCGCGGCTCGGCGGCGCGCTGCTGTTGCCCTCGCTCGGCGGCCTGCGCCAGCAGATCGACCCCGAGCGCCAGGGCGGCGCCTACCTGCTCGGCCTGCGCCGCCTCGCGGTGATCCCCCACGGCCGCTTCTCCGCGCGCGGCTTCGAGGCCGCGATTCTGCGCGCCGAGCGCGGCGCCGCCGAGGATCTGGTCGGCCGCAGCCACGCCGCCATGGCCGCGCAGGGGGCGCTTCGCCGCGCACCCGTGTCCGCGCAGGCCGCTAGCCTGCCTGAGTTCGGATGACCCCCCAGTCGCGACGACCCCCGAGCTTTGCGATGACCGCGCGTGCCGAGCACCCGCCTGTTCCGATGACCCGCCTGTGCCGATGACCCGCGCGCGCCGATGACCCGCGAGCAGGTATTCGACCTGATCAGATCCCACCTGGCCGATGAGCTCGACGTCAACCCCGATCAGATCCACAACAACACCCGGTTCAAGGAGGATCTGGAGGCCGATTCGCTCGATCTCTACACGCTCGTGCAGGAGCTGGAGGACAGCGCCGGCGTGCGCATCTCCGACGAGCAGGCCGCGCGGATCCTCACGGTCGGCCAGGCGGTGGAGTTCGTGCTCGCCCATGGGGGCTGGGCGGAGTTCCGCCCGGCGCCGCGCCGGGGCTGTCCCTGAGAGCTCGGGGGTGCGTTCTTTTTTGGGTGCGGCTCTTCTGGGGGGACGAATGTTCCATCGCCCCACAGCTCGAACCCCGGGCGCGCGCCCGCCCCGGCGGTGCCGGTCGTCGAGCAGCGTCCGTTGCGTGTTTTGTTTTGAGGATTGGTTCCGCGCGGAACGAATCCTCTTTTTGAATCCCCCAACGGCGCCTGCGACAGGTGTGTTCGAGGCGGCGCGCCGGCGCGAGGCCTCGGTGGCGGACTGGAGCGAGAACCCCACCTGCTCACTTGCGGAGGACGCGCGGTGAAGCTGCTGGGCGAGCTGATGGAAGAGCTGCCGGGGGAGCTGGCGCGCCAGGTGTTCACCCACGCCTCCTGGAGCGAGCGGCGCTCCGACTCCTACGATCGCCTCGCCTTTCTTGGCGACTCCGTGCTGGCGCTCGCGATCACCACCCACCTGTACCCCCGCCTGGAGGCCGAGCGCTTCGGCGCGGGACGGCTCACCAAGATCCGCGCGCAGGCGGTGTCGGGCGCCTCCTGCCGCGCGGTGGGCGAGCGGCTGGGCGTGGCGGAGCGTCTGCGCGACGCCGCGCCGCGCACCGCGGCGCCGAGCACGGCGGTGCTCGTGCAGACCGAGCGCGTGCTGGCATCGGTGGTGGAGGCGGTGATCGGCGCCTGTTATCTGCACGCCGGCTACGAGCGCACCGCCGCCGCGGTGGTGGAGGCGTTCACGCCGGAGGTCGACGGCGCGCTCGATCATCCACTCGACTTCAAGTCCACCCTGCAGGAGCTGCTGGCGCGCCGCGGCGAGGAGGTCACCTACGAGGTCACCGAGGAGGACGGTCCCCCCCACCAGCGCACCTTCGGCGTGGCCGCGGTGGTCGGCGGGCGCACGCTCGGCCGCGGCCGCGGGCGCTCCAAGAAGCAGGCCGAGCAGGAGGCCGCGCGCGAGGCGGTCGAGCAAGCCGTCGAGCGGGCGGGCGGGTGAGCGGCCGGTGCACCTGAAGTC
>WQXW01000071.1 GCA_009781575.1 Solirubrobacterales bacterium | reverse complement strand
GCGATCGGCACCGCCGCGCGCCGCGAGCTGGAGCGCGAGCTGGGCGAGCGCGTGCACGTCGACCTCTCGGTGCGCGTGCGCCGCGACTGGCGCACCGACGAGGGTCTGCTCGATCGTTTGCAGATCACTTAGCCGTCGGCGCTCGCTCGAGCTCCGGCCGTTGCGTGTTTTGTTTTTTGGATTCGTTCCGCGCGGAACGAGTTCTTTTTTTGAATCCCCCAACGGCGACTGCGACAGGTGTGTTCGACACACCGCGCCGGCGCCAGGCGCGGGCGTATATCAGCCACCGAGCGCGCGCTCCAGGCGCCTCGCGATGCGGGCGAGCGCGTCGAGGTCGAGCTCCTCCTTGAACACGAACGGCACCGACACCGTGTGCAGGCCCTCACGGCGAAGCCGCGCCAGTTGTGCGCGCTGGGAGCGCGCGCGCGTGTGCAGCGAGCTCGCCGCGTCTGTGGCGGCGTGGCGCACCGCGTGGCGCGCGGGCCCGTGCTGCGCGGGGGAGGCTTCGCCCCCGTCGCTCGCGCGGCCGGTGCCGCCGTCGCTCGAGCCGGGGCCGATCGTGGCGATGCGTTGCAACTCCTCCTTGGTGAAACGGCTGCGCATCGCGCCGTTGACGATCACCGCCTCCAGGTCCCGGCCCAGCGCGCTCTGCAGCTCCTCGCGCAGCTCGAGCGTCTCGGTTGTCGCCATCTCGGTGGCGGTGGCCACCGCCAGGTAGGCGCTGCGCGTGGGATCGCGCAGCAGCTCGCCCACCGCGCGCGCATCGCCGGCCACGGGCCCCACGCGCGCGATCGAGCCGAACGTCTGCGGCGCGCGCAGCATGCCCAGCGCGTGGCCGGTGGCGGGGGCGTCGAGCACCACGAGGTCGTGGCGCCGCCCCCGCCGGCGCGCGCGCTCGCCCCCGTCGTCGGTCATCCGCCAGATCTTGGCCAGCGCCATCAGCTCCCTGGCGCCCGGCGCCGCGGCGGCGAAGTACTGGAAGCTGCTCGTCGACATCAACAGCCGCGCCGGCACCTGCCCGCCGATCCTCCCGAGCCACTCCAGCAGCGCCTGGTCGGGGTCGATCGAGGTGCTCCACAGCCGCTCCGTCAGCTCCACCTCCGCTCCCGCGCCCCCCGCCTCGCGCGCGCCGAACAGTCGGCGAAGCTGCCCGCCGGCGCCGGTCACGTCGACCACGATCGCGCGCGCCCCCCGGTGTGCCGCGGCAAGCCCCACCGCGCCGGCCACGGTCGTCTTGCCCACCCCGCCCTTGCCGGTGACCACGATCAAGCGCCGCTTTAGCATCGCCGTCATGCTGAGCCTTCAACCTACAATCCCTCGGGTGGAGGCCGCCGCGCCCACCGATGAGCAGATCGACGAGCTGATCGTCTATGACGAGCGCGGCCTGGTGCCGTGTGTGGTGCAGCACTGGGCCACCGGTGAGGTGCTGATGGTGGCCCACATGAACGAGCGCGCGCTGCGCGCCACGCGCGCCACCGGCGAGCTGCACCTCTGGAGCCGCTCGCGCCGGGAGCTTTGGCACAAGGGCGCCACCAGCGGCAATACACAGACCGTGCGCGCGCTGCGGCTCGATTGCGACGGCGACACGGTGCTGGCGCTGGTCGAGCCCGCCGGACCGGCCTGCCACACCGGCGAGCGCACCTGCTTTCACCGCGGCGAGCTGCGCCCGCGCGCGCCCTTCGAGGTGCTGCCCGCGCTGGAGCGCACCGTGCAGGCGCGCGCGCGCGAGCGGCCCGCCGGCTCCTACACGGTGGAGCTGCTCGACGATCCACCGCGCGTGGGCGAGAAGGTGATGGAGGAGGCCGAGGAGGTCGCGCGCGCCGCGCGCGAGGAGGCGCGCGAGCGCGTGCAGGAGGAGGCCGCCGACGTGGTCTATCACCTGCTGGTGCTGCTGCATGGGCGCGCGTGCACGCTCGAGGACGTGGCGCGCGTGCTCGAGCGCCGCGCCCGCGCAGGTACCGGCAGGTGAGCGCGATCGCACCCACGCTGGCGCTCGCGCGCGAGCTCTGCGCGAGCCGCGCCGGCGAGGAGCCGGCCCACAACCTCATCCCGCTCACCCACACCTTCATCGACGATTGCAACACGCCGGTGTCGGCCTTTCTGAAGCTGCGCGCGCTGGCGCCGGGCGAGCCCGCGTTCCTGTTGGAGTCGGCCGAGCAGGGCACGCGCCTGGGGCGATGGTCGTTCATCGGCATCCGGCCCCGCGCCACGGTGCGCTGGTCGCTGGCCGACGGCGGCGACCCCTACGCGCTGGCCCAGTCGCACACCGCGCGCTATCGCCAGGCGCCGATCGAGCGGGCCGCGCCCTTCACCGGGGGCGCGGTGGGCTTCTTCGGCTACGACCTGGTGCGCACGGTGGAGCCACTGGGCCCGCCGGGCGAGGACCCCCTCGGCCTGCCCGACATGGCGCTGATGCTCTCCGACGAGCTGGTGATCTTCGACCACCTCGAGCACAGCGTCACGATCCTCGCCAACGCGCACCTCGACGGGGTTGGGGGCGACCGCGACCGCGGCGGCCGCGGCGACCGCGGCGGCCGCGGCGACGGCGGTGGCGATGGCGACGGCGACGGCGGTGGCGATGGCGATGGCGGCGGGAGCGGGGGCGACGGGGGGGACCTGGAGCGCGCCTACGCGAGTGCGACGCGCAGGATCGAGGAGGTCAAGCGGTGCCTCGCCGGCTCGCTGCCTGTGCCCGCGTCCCGCCCCGAGCACTCCGAGCACCCCGAGCGCCGCCAGCGCCCCCAGCACGCCCAGCACCCCCAGCGCCCCCAGCACGCCGAGTATGCCGCGCGGTCCGCCGCCAACGGGCCGGCCGCGCGCTTTGAGCCCAACATGAGCGCCGCGCGGTTCGAAGCGATGGTGCGGCGCATCGTGGAGTACATCTACGCGGGCGACGCCTTCCAGGTGGTGCCCTCGCAGCGGTGGTCCGCGGCGGTGCCGGTGGAGCCGTTCTCCATATACAGGGGGCTGCGCGCGGTCAACCCGAGTCCCTACATGTACTTCCTCGACTTCACCGACTTTCAGATCGCCGGCGCCAGCCCCGAGCCGCTGCTCACCGTGAGCGGGCGGCGCGTGAGCACCAGGCCGATCGCCGGCACGCGCCCGCGCGGCGCCGACGCCGCGGAGGATCAGCGGATCGCGAAGGAGCTGCTCGACGATCCCAAGGAGTGCGCCGAGCACGTGATGCTGGTCGATCTCGGGCGCAACGATCTGGGGCGCGTGTGTGAGGCCGGCACAGTGGAGGTCGACACGTTCATGTCGGTCGAGAGTTACTCGCACGTGATGCACATCGTCTCCTCCGTCGCCGGGCGGCTGCGCGAGGAGCTGAGCGCGATGGACGCGCTGCGCTCGGTGCTCCCCGCCGGCACGCTCTCCGGCGCGCCCAAGGTGAGGGCGATGCAGATAATCGACGAGCTCGAGCCGGTCAAGCGGGGCGGCTACGGCGGCGCGATCGGCTATCTCTCATACGGCGGCGACCTCGACACGTGCATCCACATCCGCACGGTCGTGGTCAAGGACGGGGTCGCGCACGTGCAGGCCGGCGGCGGCACGGTCGCCGAAGCGCAGCCCCAGTATGAGCTCGAGGAGTCGCGCGCGAAGGCGCGCGCGGTGGTGCGGGCGGTCGAGCTGGCGATCGCCCAGCCGGAGTGGCCGTGATCGAGTGAGAGCGAAAAGATGCGCGTGCTCATGATCGACAACTACGACTCGTTCACCTACAACCTGGTGCAGTACATGCAGGAGCTGGGCGCTGAGGTCGACACCGTTCGCAACGATCGCGCCACGGTCGATCAGCTGCTCGAGCGCGGGTATGAGCGGTGCGTGATCTCACCCGGGCCGTGCACGCCGGAGCGGGCCGGCATCTCACTCGAGGTCGCGCGGCGCATGCCCCAGGCCGGAGTGGCCACGTTGGGGGTCTGTCTGGGCCACCAGTCGATCGCGCAGGCGTTTGGCGGCGCGATCGCGCTGCACGAGCCGGTGCACGGCAAGGCCACCACGATCGAGCACGACGGCCGCACGATCTTCCGCGGGCTGCCCCCGCGGCTGACGGTCGGGCGGTATCACTCGATCGTGGTCGAGCCCGAGCTGCCGCCCTGTCTGGAGAGCTCCGCGCAGGGCGGCGGTGTGCTGATGGCGCTGCGCCACCGCGAGCTGCCCGCCGAGGGCGTGCAGTTTCACCCCGAGTCGGTGCTCACCGAGCACGGCCGCCAGCTGCTTCGCAACTTCCTGGCCTGATGCCCAACGCGATCCTCACCGCGGCGATCGACGCGCTGGCGTCGGGGCGCGACCTGAGCGCCGATCAGAGCACCGAGGTGCTGGCCACGATCATGCACGGCGACGCCTCCGAGGTCGAGATCGCCGGCTTTCTGATCGCGCTGCGCACGAAGGGTGAGACGGTGGCCGAGCTCGCGGGGCTCGCGCGCGCGATGCGCCAGCTGGCCGCGCACGTGCCGGTCCAGCGCGACGGCCTGCTCGACACCGCCGGCACCGGCGGGGGCAGGCGCACCTTCAACGTCTCCACCACCGCCGCGCTGATCGCCGCGGGCGCCGGCTGCGCAGTTGCCAAGCACGGCAACCGTTCCGCCACGAGCCTCTCCGGCTCGGCCGATCTGCTGGAGGCGCTCGGCGCGCAGATCTCGCTCACGCCCGACGCGGTCGCGCGCTGCATCGAGGACGCCGGCTTCGGCTTCATGTTCGCCCCCGCGCACCACCGCGCCACGCGCTTCGTGGTGCCGGTGCGCCGCGAGCTGGCGGTGAGGACCGTGTTCAACCTGCTCGGCCCGCTCACCAACCCCGCCGGCGCGCGGCGCCAACTGATCGGCGTCTCCGATCCGAGCGCCCTTCCCACGATCGCGGGCGCGCTCGCGCAGCTCGGCACCGAGCGCGCGCTCGTGGTCGCCGGCGCGGACGGGATCGACGAGGTCTCGATCTCCGCGCCCACCACGGTGGTCGAGGTCAACGGCGAGGAGATTCGCTCCTACACGATCGATCCCCCCGCGGTGGGGGTCGCGCCCCAGTTGGACGGCGACGACGACGACGCGCCGCTGCGCGGCGGCACCCCCGCGCAGAACGCCGCGCTCACACGCGCGATCCTCGACGGCGCCCCCGGGCCGGCCACCGAGCTGGCCGCCATCAACGCCGGCGCCGCGATCTACGCCGCCGGCGCCACCGCCAGCATCGCCGAGGGGGTCCAGGCCGCGCGCGAGGCGCTTGCTGGAGGGGCCGCCGCGGAGGCGCTCGAGCGGTACGTGCGCGCCAGCGTGCGCCACGCCGCCCCGGGCGGCGGGGCCACGGGCGGCCCGGTCGCCGCCAGCGCCGCCGCGCGCAACGCCGTCGCGGGCGGCGGGGCCCCGGGCGGCGGGGCCACGGGCGGCGGGCCCACGGGAAGGGCGCCCGGAGGCGCATCGCGGTGAGCGCCACGATCCTCGAGCGGATCCTCGCCGGCACGCGCGAGGAGCTCGAGCGGCGGCGCCGCGCTGTTCCGCTGGCCGCGCTCGAAGCGCAGGGCGCGGCCGGGCGCGATGGGGGGCGCGCGCGGGGCGCGTTGTTCGATGCGCTGTGCGCGCCCGGGATCGGTGTGATCGCCGAGTTCAAGCGGCGATCTCCTTCGGCGGGGCCGCTGCGCGAGGGGGCCGACCCCGCCGCGATGGTTGCTGCGTATGAGCGTGCCGGCGCGCGCGCGGTGTCGGTGCTGACCGAGGGGCCGCACTTCGGCGGCTCGCTCGAGGACCTGCGCGCGGCGCGCGCGGCGTGTGCGCTGCCGCTGTTGCGCAAGGACTTCATCGTGGATCGCTATCAGCTGCACGAGGCGCGCGCGGCCGGCGCCGACGCGGTGCTGTTGATCGTGGCCGCGCTCTCCCGGGAGGCGCTCGGGGAGCTCCACTCCGAGGCCGCCCGGCTCGGCCTGGACGCGCTCGTGGAGGTGCACGACCGCGAGGAGCTCGCGCGCGCGCTCGAGGTCGACGCGCAGCTGGTCGGGGTCAACAACCGCGACCTGCGCGACTTCACCGTCGATGTGTCGCGCACCACCGAGTTGCTCGGCGCGATCCCCGACGAGGTGCCGGTCGTGTCGGAGTCGGGCATCGCGCATCCGGCGCAGATCGCCGAGCTCGGCCGCGCCGGGGTGGCCGCGGTGCTGATCGGCGAGTCGTTGATGCGCGCGCCCGACCCCGAGGAGGCACTCCGCGCGCTTCTCGCAGGGGCCGGTGCCACATATGAGAACTTTTAACCACGCTCGCCCCCAGCTTTAGATCTCGTTCATCGCCGCCGATCATCCTCTCCACTGCTTATGAGGCGCCTCTTCGCAATACCGTTCGTCTCCGCCCTCGTGGGGGGCGGCATCGTGGTCGCGGTGATCGCCGCGGTCGGCGGGCTGGGCAGCAGCGAACGGGTGGTCACCCAGATCCAGTCCTCGCCGATCGCGCCCTCCAACGCCTCCAACGCCTCCGACCAGAGCCACGCGCCCACGCCCCACGAGATCTATATGCGCACCGCGCCCGGCGTCGCCTACGTGACCTCCACGATCGTGCACCAGAGCGAATCGCCCTTCCACTTCTTCGGCGGCGGCGGCGAATCCGAAGGGCAGCAGAGCACCGCGACCGGCTCGGGCTTCGTGATCAACCGCGACGGCACGATCCTGACCAACTACCACGTGGTCGAGAACGCGGTCAAGGTCACGGTCAGCTTCGAGCAGGGCAAGACCGTCAACGCGCAGGTGGTCGGCAAGGACCCCTCCAACGACCTGGCCGTGCTGCGCGTGCCCACCGAAGGCCTCCACCTGCAGCCGCTGCCCCTCGGCAACTCGAGCACCGCGCAGGTCGGCGATCCGGTGATGGCGATCGGCAACCCGTTCGGCCTGGAACGCACGCTCACCACCGGCGTGGTGTCCGCGTTGCAACGCCACATCCAGGCGCCCAACGGCTTCACGATCTCCAACGTGATCCAGACCGACGCACCCATCAACCCCGGCAACTCCGGCGGGCCGCTGCTCAACGCGGCCGGCGAAGTGATCGGCATCAACTCCCAGATCGAGACCGGCGGCAGCGGCAACGGCAGCGTCGGCATCGGCTTCGCGGTGCCGATCGACACCGCCAAGAGCGAGCTGCCGCAGCTCGAAAAAGGCACCACCGTGCGCGCCGCCTACCTCGGGGTCAGCACCTTCACGATCGACGCCTCGCTCTCCGGGTTGAATCTGCCCGTCAAATCCGGCGCGCTTGTGCAGACGGTCGAAGCCGGCACGCCCGCCGCCAAGGCCGGCATCCGCGGCGGCAACGTCGAAGTGCAGACCTCCGCCGGCAAGGTGTCGCTCGGCGGCGACATCATCGTCGGGGTCGACGGCAAACCGATCACGAGCAACGAAGACCTCGCCTCGGCGATCGCGGCCAAGAAGCCCGGCCAGACGGTCACGATCGAAATGCTGCGCGCCAACGGCAGTGGCGGCTACGTGAAAAAGTCGGTGCAAGCCACGCTCGCCACGCGCCCCAACTCGGTGCCCAACGCCAACACGCCCGAAGGGTAGGCGGCCGCCGGCGCCCGCTCCCTCGGTGCCGGTCGAGCTCCCGAGCCATCCCGAGCTCCGGCCGTTGTGTGTTTTGTTTTTTGGATTGGTTCCGCGCGGAACGAATCCTCTTTTTGAATCCCCCAACGGCGCCTCCGACAGGTGTGTTCGACGCCGGGTGTTCGAGGCCGGGTGTTCGAGGCCTCGCGATAGGCGGCCGCTACCGTTGGGGCCATGTCCCGCCCCAAGGTCAAGATCTGCGGGCTCACGCGTGTGGAGGACGCCGAGCTGGCGGCCGAGCTCGGCGCGTGGGCGCTGGGGATGGTCTTCCACGAGCGCAGCCCCCGCAGCTGCTCGCTCGATGAGGCGCGCCTCATCACCACCTCGCTTCGGCGGCGCGCCGAGCTGTGCGGCGTGTTCGTCAATGCGCCGATCGCGCGGGTGACCAGCGTGGCCGAGGAGCTCGGGCTGACCAT
>WQXW01000070.1 GCA_009781575.1 Solirubrobacterales bacterium | reverse complement strand
GGCTCGCTCAACCGCTACCCCGACCCCTCCAACACGAGGCTGCGCGCGCGTCTCGCGGAGCGCTACGGCGTGGAGCCCGCGCGCATCGCGATCGGCAACGGCTCCTGCGACATCCTGCTCGCCGCGGGCCAGGCGCTGTTGGAGCCCGGCGCCGAGCTGGTGTACGCGTGGCCGTCGTTCTCGGTCTATCCCCACCTCTCCGCCTCCTCGGGCGCGCGCGCGATCACGGTGGCGCTGGACGCCGAGCAGCGCCACGATCTCGACGCGATGGCCGCCGAGGTCACGGTGGCCACGCGCCTGGTGATCGTGTGCAACCCCAACAACCCCACCAGCACCGCGCTCGAGCTGGAGCGGATCGCGCGCTTCCTGGAGCGGGTGCCGGGCCAGGTGTGCGTGATCCTCGACGAGGCCTACTGCGAGTTCAACCTGCTCGACGACCCCGACGCCTCGATCGAGTTGCTCGCGAGTCACCCCAACCTGGTGCTGTTGCGCACCTTCTCGAAGGTGTACGGCCTCTGCGGGCTGCGCGTGGGCTTTGCGCTGTGCGGCTCCGGCGAGCTGCCCCGCGCGCTCGAGCAGGTGCGCCAGCCGTTCTTCTGCAACGCGCTCGCGCAGGCGGCGGCGGTGGAGGCGCTCGCCCACCAGGACGCGGTGGCCCAGCGCGTGACCAACACGATCGCCGAGCGCATCGCGGTCGATGAGCGCCTGCGCGCGCTGGGCGTGCAGCCGGCCGACTCGCAGGCCAACTTCTGCTGGTTCGACCTCGGCGCCGAGCGCGAGGAGGCCGAGGTGGTGCGCGGCCTGGCCGAGCGCGGCGTGCTCGTGCGCGCCGGCGCCGCGCTCGGCCGCGAGGGCGCGCTGCGCGTCACCTACGGCACCCCGCAGGAGAACGCACGCTTCCTCGACGCGCTCGAAGAGCTGCTGGGCGGGTAGCCCCGCCGGCACCGCCCCGCGCCGCCCGGGAGGGCGCGTGTGGGGGTTTCCAATCCGCTTGCCACGGACCGGAAGACAGCGCAAGACTCTCGCAAGACTCTCGCAAGACGCGCCGGCGCCCGCTCCAGCGGCGGTGCCGGCCGAGCAGCGGCCGTTGGGTGTTTTGTTTTTTGGATTGGTTCCGCGCGGAACGAATCCTCTTTCTAAATCCCCCGATGGCACCGCTGACAGGTGTGTCCGAGGCCGCGCGCAGGACTCCCGCGGAATGCGCATATTCATCGCCCCTCCGCGGGCGGGCTCCGGGTCTGGTAAAACGGACACACGATCATGTTCGGTTCGCGGTCCGCATCGACCTCGCACGGCGCTTCCGAGACCGGCCCCCGCGCGGGCGGGGCGGCGCGGACCTTCGCTTTCTCCTTCCACTACGCCTGGCGATTTAGCTAGGCGCTCCGGCCGCCCCCGGCGTGAGCGGGACCGCGGCCGCTCCTGGCCCTCGAACCGTTCGAGGGCGAGCGCCGCTCTCACGGGCGCACGGCGCCCACCCGGCCGGAGTCACGGCCGTCCTCACGCACAGCGGGCCCGCAGCGACGGCGCCCACGCACAGGCGCCCCACCTAACATCCAGATTTCGGAAAGGAAGATTCGATGATGATCGTCATGAAGGAGACCGCGACCGAGGAGCAGATCGCGGCGGTTGTGAGCAAGGTCGAGCGAGCCGGCGCGCGCGCCCATCGCAGCACCGGCGCGCGCGTCACGGTGATCGGCGCGATCGGCGACGTGGAGCAGGACGTGAGCGTCGAAAGCATCGGCCTGGAAGGGGAGGCCGGCGTGGATCGCGTGGTGCCGATCCTCAAGCCCTACAAGCTGGCCTCCTCGCAGTTCCGCCACGGCGAGCGCACGGTGCTCGACATCGCCGGCGCCAAGGTCGGGGGCGAGCACTTCACCCTGATCGCCGGCCCCTGCACGGTGGAGTCGCGCGCGCAGACGCTCGAGACCGCGCAGGTGGTGCGCGACGCGGGGGCCTCGCTCTTCCGCGGCGGCGCCTACAAGCCGCGCACCTCCCCCTACGCCTTCCAGGGCCTGGGGCAGGAGGGGCTGCGCCTGCTGGCCGAGGCCAAGGCGCAGAGCGGGCTGCCGGTCGTCACCGAGCTGATGGACCTGCGCGATCTGGAGCTGGTGCTCGAGGTCGCCGACGTGATCCAGATCGGGGCGCGCAACATGCAGAACTACCCGCTGCTGGCCGAGGTGGGCCGCAGCGGCCGGCCCGCGCTGCTCAAGCGCGGCCTCTCCTCGACGCTCGATGAGCTGCTGATGGCCGCCGAGTACATCCTGAAGGAGGGCAACCCCAACGTGATGCTGTGCGAGCGGGGCATACGCACCTTCGAGACCGATCACCGCCGTGTGACACTCGATCTGATGGCGGTGCCGGTGCTCAAGGAACTCTCGCATCTGCCCGTGATCGTCGATCCCAGCCACGCCGCGGGGCGGCGCGATCTGGTGCCGCCGCTCTCGCTGGCTGCCGCCGCCGCCGGCGCGGACGGCATCATCGTCGAGGTGCACCCCAAACCGGAGGAGGCCGTGTGCGACGGGCCCCAGCAGCTGTTCACCGAGACGTTCGCCGAATACGCCTCCGACGTGCGGCGCGCGGCGGCGCTCGCCGGCAAGGCGCTCGCCGCCGCCTGATGGCGCGATCGGCGGGCGGCCGTTGAGGGTTGCGGTTGTCGGTGTGGGGCTGATCGGCGGCTCGATCGGCCTCGCGCTGCGCGACCGCGCCGGCGCGCGCGTGCGCGGCTTCGACCCCGACGGGGAGGTGCTCGCGCGCGCGCTCGAGCTGGGCGTGCTCGACGAGACCGCCCCCGAGCTGGCGGGCGCGGTGGAGGGCGCGCAGGCGGTGTTCGTCGCCGCACCGGTCGGTGCGCTGGCCGACGCGACGCGCGCCGCGCTCGCCGCGAGCGGCCCCGACTGCGTCGTCAGCGACGTGGGCTCCACCAAGCGCGCGCTCGCCGAGCTCGAGCTCGACCGGCGCTTCATCGGAGGCCACCCGCTCGCCGGCGCGGAGACCGCGGGGGTGGAGCACGCGCGCGGGAACCTGTTCGAGCGCGCCACCTGGTACCTCACACCTCGGCCGGGCACCGCGAGCGAGCTGTATGAGCGCCTGCGCGGGCTGATCGTCGCGATGGGCGCCCGTCCCGAGAGCATCGATCCGGAGGCGCACGATCGCCTGATGGCGACCGTCTCCCACCTCCCGCACGTGCTGGCCAACGTGCTGGTCGCGCAGGCCGCGCGCGCCGCGCCGGCGCGCGGCGCGGCCGCGGGCGCGGGCCCGGGCGCGGCGGCGGGCCCGAGCTTCCGCGACGCCACCCGCGTGGCGGGCGCCAACAACGCGATCTGGACCGACATCTATCTCGCCAACCGCGCCGCGCTGCTGGAGGCGATCGACGACACCTCCAACCGCCTGGCGGCGGTGCGAGAGCTGATCGCCGCCGGCGAGCCGCGCCCGCTGGCCGCCTGGATCGAGGCCGCCCGCGCCGATCGCGAGAGGCTCGTCGGGAGCGAGGGCCCCATCGATCGCAAGCGCCCCCCCGGGCGCGAGGGCTCGGGCGGGCGCGCGACGCGGCTCGACTCGTAGGGTTAGCGGCACGATGAATGTGCGGTTCGGGCCGGCGGACAAGCTGACTGGGGAGCTCACCCCGCCTTCCGATAAGTCCATATCCCACCGCGCGGCGCTGCTGGGGGCGATGGCGCCGGAGCCGGTGCGCATCGAGAACTACCTGCGCGCGGCCGACACCGACTCGACCCTGCGCGCGGCGAGCGCGCTCGGCGCGCTGGTCGAGCGGCGCGAGCGGGATGTGCTGGTGCGGGGCACGGGGCTGCGCGAGGCGCGCGACCCCGGCGGCGCGATCGACGTGGGCAACGCCGGCACGCTGCTGCGCCTGCTGCCCGGCTGGCTGGCGGGCCAGGAGGGTCTGGAGGTCACGCTCGACGGTGACAGCTCGATCCGCGGGCGGCCGGTGGACCGCGTGGCCGAGCCGCTGCGCCAGATGGGCGCGGATGTGCAGGCGCGCGAGGGCCGCTTCCCGCCCGTGGTGGTGCGTGGCGGGCGCCTGCGCGCGATCTCATATGAGCTGCCGGTGGCCAGTGCGCAGGTGAAGTCGTGCGTGCTGCTGGCGGCGCTGCTGGCCGATGGCGCGACCACCGTGGGCGAGCCGGCGCGCAGCCGCGATCACACCGAGCGGCTGCTGCTGAGCGCGGGTGTGAAGATCCGCCGCTTCGGCCACCACGTGACCGTGACCAACGCCGACGAGCTGACGCTCGAGCGGGTGCGCGTGCCGGGCGACCCCAGTTCCGCGGCGTTCCTCGTGGCCGCCGGGCTGATCGTGCCGGGCTCGCGCCTGTTGATCCGCGACATGGGCGTCAACTGGACCAGGTGTGGCTTCTTCCGCATCCTCGCGCGCATGGGCGGGATCGTGGTGGGCGGCTTCGAGGAGGAGAGCGGCGAGCTCCGGGGCGAGGAGCCGGTGAGCGACCTCGACGTGGCGGCCGGCCCGCTCGAGGGAACGGTGGTGGAGGGGGAGGAGGTGCCGCTGGCGATCGACGAGCTGCCGCTCGTGGCGTTGCTGGGCTGCTTTGCGGAGGGTGAGACCGTGGTGCGCGGCGCCCAGGAGCTGCGCGTGAAGGAGTCCGACCGCATCGCCGCGGTCGTGGAGGGGCTCTCCGCGCTGGGCGCCGAGATCGAGGCCACCGACGACGGCTTCCACGTGCGCGGCGGGGGCGGGCTGCGCGGGGGGGTGCTCGATGCGCGGGGCGACCACCGGCTGGCGATGCTGGGAGCGGTCGCGGGGCTGGCCTCGCGCGAGGGGGTCGAGGTGCTCGGCATGGACGCCGCCGCTGTGTCGTATCCCGGGTTCGTCGCCGATCTGGAGGCATTGTGCCGGTGAGCGATCGAGGGATTGTGTATGTGATCGCGATCGACGGCCCCGCGGCGGCGGGCAAGTCGACCGTGGCGCGCGCGCTCGCCGCGCGGCTGGGGCTCACCTACCTCGACAGCGGCGCGCTGTATCGCTCGGTCGCTCTGCTCGCGCTGGAGCGCCCCTCGGAGGATCCCGCCGCACTGGCCCGCGCCAGCCGCATCGAGCTGCGCGGCACCGGCACCGGCACCGGCGCCGGCGGGCGGGCCACCGTGCTGCTGGACGGGCGCGACGTGAGCGCGGAGATCCGCACGCCGGAGGTCTCCGAGGCGGCCTCGCGCGTGGCCGCCGATCCGCGCGTGCGCGAGGTGCTGGTGGCAAAGCAGCGCGAGCTGATCTCCGGTGGCGGGTGGGTGGTGGAGGGGCGCGACATCGGCACCGTGGTCGCGCCGGGCGCGGATCTGAAGATCTACCTCACCGCCGACCCGGGGGAGCGCGCGCGCCGGCGCGCGGCGGAGCTCGGCGCCGAGCCGGGGCGCGTGATGGCCGAGCAGCGCGAGCGCGATCGGCGCGACACCCAACGCAGCCACAGCCCCCTGCGCGCGGCCCCGGACTCGGTGTGTCTCGACACCACCGGCCTCACTGTCGCCCAGGCCGTGACCAGGATCGCGGAGCTGGCCGGCGGCGCGGGCGGCGTTGGCCATACTTGAGCGATGCTCAAGGTCGCTGTCCTCGGCTACCCCAACGTGGGGAAGTCATCGCTGGTCAACCGCCTCGCCGGCACGCGCCAGGCGGTGGTGCACGAGCGCCCCGGGGTCACCCGCGACCGCAACGAGATCGAGTGCGAGTGGAACGGCGCGCGCTTTGCGCTGATCGACACCGGGGGGGTGGACCTGCGCGACGACGATCCCCTGGCGCACTCGATCCGCGATCAGGCCCGCGCGGGGCTGGCCGACGCGCAGGTGGCGGTGCTGGTGGTGGACGCGCGCGCCGGCGCGCGCCCGGGCGATGAGGAGCTCGCGGAGCTGGTGCGCCGCGCGGCGGTGCCGGCGATCGTGGCCGCCAACAAGTGCGACACCGCGGCGGACATCCCGCTGGCGGCGGACTTCTACCGGCTCGGGCTGGGCGAGCCGGTGGCGGTGTCGGCGATGCAGGGGCTCGGCACCGGCGATCTGCTGGATCGAATCGTGGAGCTCCTGCCGGAGGCCCCCGGCGCGCAGGAGCAGGAGCAGGAGGATGAGGTCCGCCTCGCGGTCATCGGGCGGCCCAACGTGGGCAAGTCCTCGCTGGTCAACCGCTTCGCCGGACAGGAGCGGGTGATCGTATCCGAGCGCGCCGGCACCACGCGCGACGCGATCGACCTGCCGCTGCGCGTGGGGGAGCGGCGGGTGGTGCTGATCGACACCGCCGGCCTGCGCCGCGCCTCTAAGGTGGACGACTCGGTCGAGTACTACACCGCGCTGCGCTCGCGGCGCGCTGCGGAGCGCGCCGACGTGGCGCTGGTCGTGTGCGACGCCACCGCCGGCGTGACCGCGCAGGACATGCGCATCGCGGAGCTGGCGATGAAGGCCGGCTGCGCGACCGCGGTGGTGTTGAACAAGTGGGACCTGCACGAGGGCGGCGAGGAGGCGCTGAACCACGAGCGCGCGCGCGTGGCGGCGAGGCTGCGACTGCGCCCGCGCGTGCTGACCGCCAGCGCGCTGAGCGGCCGCAACGTCGCGCGCCTGCTGGAGGAGGCGATTGCGCTGGGCGATCGCGCGGGCCGCCGAATCCCCACGCCGGAGCTGAACCGCTTCCTGGCGGAGGCCGCCCGTGCGCGCCAGCCTCCGGTGGGCACACGCCGCGGCGCCGCGGGCCACCGCCTGAAGCTGATCTACATGACCCAGATCGGCCGGCGCCCTCCCCGCTTCGCGCTGCAGGTCAACTCGCGCACGAGGGTCACGCGTGACTACGCCTACTTCCTGGAGAACCGCCTGCGGGCCCGCTACGGGATGGACGGCGTGCCGCTGATCATCGACTTCGTCGAGCGCCGCCAGCGCGCGGGCGCGCGCGCGGCATAGACTTCTCCGTTCGTCCGCGGCCACGCTTCGCAGCCCGCAACCCCCTTCGCCATCCCTCGATCCACATTGGAGCCGACCCCCACACCATGAGCCACCCTTCCGACAGCGAGTTCCTGTTCACCTCGGAGTCGGTCACCGAGGGCCACCCCGACAAGATCGCCGACCAGATATCGGACGGCGTGCTCGACGCGGTGCTCGCCGACGACCCCTACGGCCGGGTGGCGTGCGAGACGCTCGTCAACACCGGCCTGGTGGTCGTCTCCGGGGAGATCACCACCGAGACCTACGTGGACATCCAGGATGTGGTGCGCGGCGCGATCCGCCACATCGGCTACGACAACGCGGCGTTCGGCTTCGACTGCGACACCTGCGCGGTGATCAGCGCGATCGACAAGCAGTCGCCGGACATCGCGCAGGGCGTGGACGCGGCCTTCGAGACGCGCCACGACCCCTCCGACGACGACGAGCTCGACGTGGCCGGCGCGGGCGACCAGGGGATGATGTTCGGCTACGCCACCAACGAGACCGACTCGCTGATGCCGCTGCCGATCTCGCTCGCGCACCAGCTCGCCAAGCGGCTGGCGGAGGTGCGCAAGGGCGAGGTGCTCCCCTACCTGCGGCCCGACGGCAAGACCCAGGTCACGGTGCGCTATCAGGACGGGCGCCCGGTGGAGATCGAGAAGGTGCTGATCTCGACCCAGCACTCCGACGGCATCGACGCGGACACGCTGATCAAGCCGGACCTCTTCGAGCACGTGCTCCACCCGATCCTGCCGGAGGAGCTCTACGACGAGAAGAAGCTGATGCGCAACTTCCTGGTCAACCCCACCGGGCGCTTCGTGATCGGCGGCCCGATGAGCGACTGCGGCCTGACGGGGCGCAAGATCATCGTCGACACCTACGGCGGCATGGCGCGCCACGGCGGCGGCGCGTTCTCCGGCAAGGATCCCTCCAAGGTCGACCGCTCCGCCGCGTACGCCGCGCGCTGGGTGGCCAAGAACGTGGTGGCCGCCGGCCTGGCGGAGCGCGTCGAAATCCAGGTCGCCTACGCGATCGGCGTGGCGCACCCGGTGTCGGTGATGATCGAGACGTTCGG
>WQXW01000069.1 GCA_009781575.1 Solirubrobacterales bacterium | reverse complement strand
TGCCGCCGGCCACGATCGTGGCGGTCGCGTGTGCGGCCAGCGGCGCGCCCGCCTCGGCGGTCACCGTTTCCAGGTGCTCCTCGGCGCGGGCCATGCGCTCGCGCAGCGACTCGCCCCCGTGGCGGATGATCTCCTCGACCGCGTCCAGGTCGTTGCCGGCGACGCCGCGCGTGGCGGTGCCCTCCTCCGTTCTGCCGGGCGCGCTCATCTCGAGGAGTCCTCCGCACACACAGTACCGGCGTGGATCGTGACGATGCCGCCGGCCGTGAGCAGCCAATGCACCTCGACGAGGCCCGCGCGCTCCAGCAGCGCGGCCAGCTCGCGCGGCGCGGGGAAGCGCTTGACCGAGCTCGGCAGGTAGCGGTAGGCGTCGGCGATCGAGCGCGCACCGCCTGCACCGCGGGCTCCGACGGCGAGCCGCTCGAGCGGGTGCGCCACCGCGGCGGCGATCCGCCCCAGCACCGGCACCAGCCGGTCGAACCACACCCGGTAGAAGAGCGACAGCGGCGGCCGGGTGGGCGTGGTGAACTCGAGCACCACCACCCGCCCGCCGGGGCGCACCACGCGCACGAGCTCCGCCAGCCCCGACTCCAGATCGGCAAAGTTGCGCACGCCGAAGCCGACAGTGGCGGCGTCGAAGGAGCCCTCGCCGTAGGGCAGCTGCAGCGCGTCGGCCCACTCGAAGCGCAGCACCCCATCCGGCGTGTGCGCCGCGGCCCCCTTCTGGCGCGCGCGCGCGAGCATCGCCTCGGAGAAGTCGCTGCCCACAACCTGCCCCGCGGGCGCCACGCGCCGCGCGAGCTCCAGCGAGAGGTCGCCCGTGCCGCAGGCCACATCGAGCACGCGGCTGCCGGGGCCCACGCGCGCCTGATCGGCCGCGCGCGCGCGCCAGCGATGGTGCATGCCGGCGCTCATCGCGGTGTTCATCAGGTCGTAGATGGCGGCGATGCGGTCGAACATCGCCCGCACCTGACCCGCCTCCAAACGGCCCGCCCCTTGCTCGCTGGCCACGCCGAGAGCCTACGTGATTTGGCCGCTACTTCAGGGCGGAGAGGAATTCCACGATGTTGTTGAACTTCTTGGGCGGCAGGCGGCGGAAGGAGGGCATCGGCGCGGTGGGGTTGACCAGTGTGCGCGCGATCGCCTGGCGGGGGATGCGCGATGCGATGTGGGTCAGTTCCGGGCCGGGGCCGTTGTTGCCGTTGTCGCCGATCTTGTGGCAGGAGAGGCAGCCGCTCTGCGCCACCGCCAGCCGGCCGGCTTCGAAGTTGGCCAGCGTTTCGCCACCCGCCGCCTTGACCGGCGCGGGCGGCGCCAGCGACAGCGCGGTGGGCGTGCCGGCGTTGGCGCCCTGATAGGTGAGATAGGCCATCGCGCCGATCACGAAGATGCCGGTCAGCGTGGCGATCGGCCGCCGCTCGGGCCGGCGCTCGGGCGAGCGGTCGTAGAAGGGCAACAGGAACAGCAGGATCATGCCCAGCGTGGGCACGCCGATCGTGGCGAGCCCCACGAGGCTTGGCGGCTTGATCACGCGCAACAGCTCGAAGAGGAAGAAGAAGTACCACTCCGGCCGGGGCACGTAGGTGGTGGTGGTGGGGTTGGCCTTGGAGCCGAGCTCCGCGCCGAACAGGAGCGAGGCCGAGATGATCACGGCCATCACCACGCACGCCATCACCGCATCCTTGGTGACCGCGTAGGGGAAGAACGGCTTGCCCCGCGACTTTGAGATCGCGTATTCGCGCAGGTACTGCTCCTTCTCGCGCTTGTTCATGCCTGCGCCTTGCGGAGCTCCTCGTCGACCTGCACTTTCTGCCACGGCGGCGCCGTGGTGCCGAGCTTGGTGACGAGGTAGAGGTGCGCGCCGATCAGCGCGACGATCGCGCCGGGCACGAGCAGCATGTGAATCGCATAGAAGCGGGATAACGTGGTGGCGCCGAATTCGGGCCCCGCGCGCAGGAAATCGGAGAGGTAGGGCCCGATCAGCGGGCCGGTGCCGTTGATGTTGACCCCCACGATCGTGGCCCAGTAGGCGCGCTGATCGAACGGCAACAGGTAACCGGTGAACGACATCACCATCGTGAGGATCAGCAGCACCACGCCGATCACCCAATTGAGCTCGCGCGGGTACTTGTAGGCGCCGAAGAAGAAGGTGCGCCCCATGTGCAGGAACACGAGAATCACCATCACACTCGAGCCCCACTTGTGCATGCCGCGCACGAACTGGCCGAGGAACACTTCGTTGGTGACGTGGCGGATCGATTCGTAGGCCCCGCCGGAGGGGTCGGGCTTGTAGTACATCGCCAGGAACACGCCGGTGACGGCCTGCGAGAGGAAGGCGAACAGCGTGGCGGAGCCCAGCGTGTAGAACCAGTTGGTGCCCTTGGGCACCTTGCGGAACATCAGCCAGCGGCCCGCGCCCGAGAGCGAGGTGCGCTCGTCCACCCAATCGACCACCGCGGTGCCGGCCTCCGCCGCGTGGTCCACCGGCCGGACCTTGCCGTTGCCCTCGCCGGGGCGCGGCGGCGCGGGCCGCAGCGAGGAGGGGACCGGCGGGGTGGGGAGCTTGGGGCGCCTGGCCATCGTCGTGCGAGCCGGTGGGCGCTACAGCTTGCGCGCGCTGGGGCGCGAGGGGTAGAGGTACTGGCCGATCCCGTCCAGCGGCTCGCCGGGATCGCGCGGCGAGAAGCGGCGCAACTCGTTGTTGACCGAGAAGCGCCCGGTGTAGAGCTCGACCAAACCGTCCCGCACGCGCGTGGGGAAGCGGTCGAGCGGGCGCACCGGCGGGCCGCCCACCCGGCGCCCCAGCAGGTCGTACACGCCGCCGTGGCAGGGGCAGATGAAACGCTCCGCCGCGTCCACCCAGCGCACCGGGCAGCCGAGGTGCGCGCACCGCGTTGAGATCGCGATGTACGGCGTGTGCGCGTCGGCGGGGTCGGTGTCGAGCGCGGCGTTGCGCTGGCGCACGTACACGGTGGTCTTGCCGGCCTGCCCGATCCCGGGGGTGATGGTCACCACCACCGGGATGTAGTTGTTGTTGGGGAACATGTCCGGCGGCCCGATCGCCTCCCATTTGTAGGAGGCCTTTTTGAAGACCGGCCCGATCGCGAAGCCGAGCGCGGGCAGCGTGAACGCGGCGGCCGCGACAATCCCGGCCGCGTTGGCCGAACCGGTCATGAACCGCCGGCGCGTGACGGTCTCGCCCTCGAACGCGCCCGGAATCCCCCGGTCGGCGGTGTACTTGGGCCTCTGCTCGTACTTGTCCGGCACGGCCCCAAAGAATACCGGTGCCCGTGGGGCGGCGGCTCGGGCTGCGGGAATCCGGCGCGCGGGCTCGAACACATCTGTCTGAGGTGCCGTTGGGGGATTTGAAAAGAGGATTGGTTCCGCGCGGAACCAATCCAAAAAACAAAACACGCAACGGCGGCAGCTCGCCACCGGGCACCGCGCCGGGGCGGGGCGGGGCGGGGCGGGGCGCCCACGGATTTTGCGGAAATCCGGCTCTAGAAGGCCTGCGGCGGCCGGCCGAGCGCGCACAGCGCCGCCATCGCCGCCGGGGAGCGCTCGCGCACGAGCTCCTTGGCGGCGGTGTGCTCGGCGCTCGCGCCCCAGCCGATCGCCCGCGCGCCGGCCCGCCACACCGCGCCGGCGAGCTCGGGCTGATCGGCGCCCTGGGCGAGCGAGCAGAGCGTGATCACGTCAGCCAGCTCGCGCACCGCGTCCACGTCGCCCAGGCGCACCAGGCGATCGAGGCCGAGCGCATAGAGCTGGTCGCCCGCCAGCAGCCCGAGGTCGGGGTCGCCGGCGTGCACGATCCGGGGCGCGCCGTAGTGGAGCAGATAGCCCTCGTAGATCGCCTCGATCAGCAGCTCGTACTCCGCGCGCGCGTGGCCGGTGCGCGGGCCCGACGCGGCCACCCGCGCCGGGTCGTCGGGCTCGGGTACGGGTACGGGTACGGGTACGGGTACGGGGGCCGAGGCGGGGGCCGAGGCGGGGGCAGCGGGGGCGGGGGCGGCGCCATCGCCGCGAGAGGCGCCATCGCCCGAGGCGCCGTTGCCGCCGGGTGTGGGCACGGGCGCGCGGCCGTCGCTGGAGAGCAGTGTGGCCAGCAGGCCGCCGCGCTCGCGCAGGAGCCCCGCCAGCCGTTCGAGGGCGGCGCTCACGAGAGCGACTCCTCGATGCCGGCAAACGCGGCCGCGGCCGCGTCCAGCGTGCGCTCGATCTGCTCCTCGGTGTGGGCCAGCGAGGGGAACCAGGCCTCGAACTGGGAGGGGGGCGGGTAGACCCCGCGCGCAAGCAGCGCGCGGCACCAGGCGGCGTGGGCGTCGTGGTCGCACGCGGTGGCGTCGGCCAGGCTCTGCACGGGGCGCTCGCTGAAGAAGACCGTCAGCAGGCCGGGGCGCCAGGGGACCTGCACCGGCCGCGCGCCGGCGGCCTCGCGCAGGCCGTCGGCGAGGCGCGCGGTGAGGTCGCCGAGGCGCGCGTAGGCGGCTTCGTCGAGCAGCTCCAGCGCGGCCAGGCCGGCGGCCACGGCCAGGGGATTGCCGGACAGCGTGCCGGCCTGGTAGACCTCGCCGGCGGGGGCCAGCATGCGCATCAGCTCGGCGCGACCGCCCACGGCGCCGGCGGGCAGCCCGCCGCCGATCACCTTGCCCATGATCGTGAGGTCGCCCTGGATGCCGCGCAGCTGGAGAGCGCCGCCGCGGTCGACGCGAAAGCCGGAGATCACCTCATCGAGCACCAGCAGCGCGCCGCTCGCGTCGGCGCGCTCGCGCAGCAGCTCGGGGAACCCCTCCTGCGCGGGCACCAGGCCCATGTTGGCGGGCAGCGGCTCGGCGATGATCGCGGCCGCGCGCACCTGCTCGGTGGCGGCGATCAGCGCGTGGCGGTCGTTCCAGGGCACCACCACCGTGGCGGCGGCCACCGCGGAGGGCACGCCGGGGCTGGCGGGCAGGCCCTGCGTGGCCAGCCCCGAGCCGGCCTGCACCAGCAGCCCGTCGACGTGGCCGTGGTAGGCGCCGGCGAACTTGATCAGCGGCTCGCGGCCGGTGGCGGCGCGCGCGAGGCGGATCGCGGTCATCGCGGCCTCGGTGCCGGAGCTGGTCATGCGCACCATCTCCACGGAGGGCATGCGGCGCGTGATCTCCTCGGCCAGCGCGACCTCGCCGGGTGTGGGCGCGCCGTAGCCGGTGCCCCGCTCGGCGGCCTCCACGATCGCGGCCAGCACATCGGGGTGGGCGTGGCCGTGGATCAGCGCGCCCCACGAGCAGACGTAGTCGACGTAGCGGTTGCCGTCGACGTCGATCAGCTCCGCACCGGCGCCGCGCTCGATGAAGATCGGCTCGCGCCCGATCGCGCGCATCGCGCGCACCGGCGAGTTGACACCGCCGGGCAGCAGGCGCAGCGCGCGCCGGTGGAGCTCTCGGGAGCGAGTGTCGGTGAGCGTGGTCAAGGGCCCGGCCCGGCTCAGCAGCCGGCGTGCTCGCGCTCCCAGCGCTGGAAGTCGCCTGTGAAGTAGAGCAGGCGGATCTTCTTGAACTCGGTGGAGGAGTACAGCGTGGCGCGCTCCTCGATCCCGGTGGTGTGGGCGATCGAGTCGAGGATCGCGTCGCACTCCTCCTTGGAGCGCCCGTGGGCCATCGTGAAGAGCGAGTAGGGCCAGTCGGCGTAGGTGGGGCGCTGGTAGCAGTGCGAGATGCCGCGCACCGCGGCCATGCGCCGGCCGGTGTCGAGCACCTGCGGGTCGGGCACCTTCCACACCCCCATGCCGTTGGCCGAGAAGCCGGCGCGGCGGTGGTAGAGGATCGCGGCCACGCGGCGCAGGAGCGAGCGCTCGCGCATCCCCTCGAGATGCTCCAGCAGCGCGTCCTGCGCGAGCCCGAGCTCGGCGGCGGCCGGCGCGTAGGGCTCCTCGATCACCGGCAGATCGCCCTGCAGCGCGCGGATGATCGACACGTCCAGCTCGTCGTAGGGCTGGGGCTCGAGCTCGATCGGGTCGGCGGCCTCGGCGCTCTGCGAGAGCGCCTGCGTGTCGCCCTCCATCTCGAGGTCCATGCGGATCTTGAAGAGCTTGAGCGTGGGCAGCTGGCGCACCGAGGAGGCGCCGGCCTCGCGCGCCAACACCTCCAGCGTGCCGTCCAGCCCGAGCGGCGAGTTGGGCTCCACCGCGATCGTGAACCAGAGGTTGAACTCGTGGTTTCGCAGGTAGTTGTGCGACACGCCGGGGTGGGCGTTGATCGCGTGCGCCGCGCGGTGGGGGTTGACCGGGTCGACCTTGGCGGCGACCAGCATCGAGGAGTAGCCGAGCGCGCGCGTGTCGAAGATCGGCGTGACCTGGCGGATGATGCGCGCGTCGAGCAGCCGTTGCACGCGCGCCATCGCCTCGTGCTCGCTGATCTCGGCGAGCGCGGCCACGTGCCGGTAGGGGCGCGGCGCGATCGGAAAGCGGCCCTGCATGAGGTTGAGCAGCCGCCGGTCGAGCTCGTCGAGCGGCACCGCCGCGCCCTGCGCGCGCGAGCGCAGCTTGGGGATCGCGGTGCGCGCGGTGCGCGCCTCCGGGGCGCCCCCGGGCTCGGCGGGGCGCGCGGGCGGGGCGTCCACCGGCTCGGCCGCGCCCGCGGCGGGCTCGGCGATCGCCTGGTCTATGTCAGCCACGAGGCTGCCTCCTTTGCGTGGTATGAGATCACGATGTCGGCTCCGGCGCGGCGCAACGAGGTCAGGATCTCGAGCACCACGGCGCGCTCGTCGATGTGACCGGCGCGCGCGGCGTCCTTGACCATCGCGTACTCGCCGCTCACGTTGTAGACCGCCACGGGCAGGCGCACCGCACGCTTGATCGCCTGGATCAGGTCCCCGTAGGCGAGCGCGGGCTTGACCATCACCATGTCGGCGCCCTCCTGCACGTCGAGCAGCGCCTCGCGCACCGCCTCCTCGCCGTTGGCGGGGTCCATCTGGTAGGCGCGGCGGTCGCCGAAGGCCGGCGCGGAGGAGGCGGCGTCGCGGAAGGGGCCGTAGAAGGCGGAGGCGAACTTGGCCGAGTAGGCGAGGATGGGCGTGGCGTGGAGGCCCTCGCGGTCGAGCTCTGCGCGGATCGTGCCGACGCGGCCGTCCATCATGTCGGAGGGCGCCACCACAGTGGCCCCGGCGCGCGCGTGGCTGACCGCGGTGCGCGCCAACAGCTCGAGCGAGGCGTCGTTGTCGACCGTCAGCGCGCCACGCGCGTCCTCGAGCAGCACGCCACAGTGGCCGTGGTCGGTGTACTCGCACAGGCACACGTCGGTGATCACCGGCAGGTGGGGCGCGTGCTGTGCGATCGCGCGCACCGCCAGCTGCACCACGCCCTCGTCGTCGAACGCGCCGGTGCCTTCGGGATCCTTGTGGGCGGGGATGCCGAACAGCAGCACCGCGCCGATCCCCAGCGACGCCGCCTCCGCGGCCTCGCGCGCGGCGGCCGAGATCGAGAGCCGCTCCACGCCGGGCATCGAGTCGATCGCCTCGCGCTCGGGCCCGCGCTCGGACACGAACAGCGGCAGCACGAGCTTCTCCGGGCGCAGCTCCGTCTCGCGCACCAGCCCGCGCAGCTCAGCCGAGGAGCGCATCCGGCGCATGCGCGTCTGGGGAAACGCCATGGGTCCAGGTTACGCCACGGCCCCAGCCTCACGCGGTGGGCCCCGGTCAGTCCAGGCGCCGCAGCCCCAAGCGCGCGAGCGCGGCGAAGGCGAGCGCGAGCACGGTCAGGTGGAGCACGGGCCAGCCGATCGCCGGCGAGGCGCCGTTGACCGCGGCGTCGAGCGCTTCCAGCGCGGGCTTGAAGGGGAAGAGGAAGGAGATCGCGCGGATCGCTTCGTAGAGGCCGGCGGCGACCGCGCCGGCGGGCCTGTCACAGGACGGATTGCCGATCGGCATGCAGATCGTGGCGCCGCGCTTCGAAGAGCCGCTGATCCTGCGGGTGGCGCGGGTCATCCATCGCGCCAGCGGCGTCGGGCGCCCGCCGCTGGCGGCGT
>WQXW01000068.1 GCA_009781575.1 Solirubrobacterales bacterium | reverse complement strand
GGCGGAGCCCGGCGCGCTGCGCGTCGCCCGCGCGCTCGAGGTGAGCGAGCGCTACCTCGCCCTGGAGTGGATCGACCACGGCCGCCTGACCGCGTCCGGCGAGGAGGCGCTCGGGCGGGGCCTCGCGCGCGTGCACCTCGCCGGCGCGCCCCACTTCGGCGACCCCTGGGTGTCGTGTGACGGGGGCGACGAGGCCGACGGGCGCGACGGGCGCGACGCGCGCGTGGAGAGCGACACCGCGACGGCCCAGATCGGCTCGCTGCGCCTCCCCAACGAGCCGCTCGAGGAGTGGCCGGCGTTCTACGCCCAGCGGCGTCTGGCCCCGCTGGTGGCGATCGCGCTCGAGCGGGGCGCGATCGGTGGGGCGGGGGCCGCTGCGGTGGAGCGCGTGTGTGAGCGGGTCGAGGCGCTCGCCGGTCCCCCCGAGCCGCCGGCGCGGTTGCACGGCGATCTGTGGGTGGGCAACGTGCTGGCCGACCGCGAGGGTGGGCCGTGGCTGATCGATCCCTCCGCCTACGGCGGGCACCGCGAGGTCGATCTGGCGATGCTGCGCCTGTTCGGCTCCCCGTCGGAGCGGATCTTCGCCGCCTACGAGGAGCTCGCCCCGCTGGCTGCGGGGTGGGAGGAGCGCGTGGAGCTCTGGCAGCTGGCGCCGCTGCTGGTGCACGCGGTGCTGTTCGGCGGCGGATACCGCCCCGCGGCCGAAGCGATCGCGCGCCGCTACGGCGGCTGACACCGCCGCTGTCCTCGCGCGCGTGGCGCCGTCGTAGTAGGGGGCGTGCGTGAGCGTACCCTCGAGGAGCAGCGGCGTCTGTACCTGATGACACGCTCAGTGATCGCGCGCCATTACCGCAGGCCGCTCACGCTCGAGGCGGTGGCGCGCGCGCTGGCCAGCTCGCCGCGCCAGCTCCAGCGCGCCTACGAACGCTTCGGCGAGTGCTCCTTCAAGGAGGACCTGTACCGGCGGCGTATGGCGATCGCCGCGCGCCTGTTGATCGAGCAGCCGGCAATCCCGGTGCGCGACGTGGCCCGCCTCGTGGGCTACCGCCAGGCGCCCCACTTCGCCAAGGCGTTCCGGCGCCGCTACGGCCTCACCCCGACCCGCTTCCGCGCGGCGGCGCGGCGGCGCGCCGCGAGCGGTGCCAAGTCCCGATCCTGAGACCGTCCACGCGGCGTGGGTCCGGCGGTCCAGGTGCCAGTGCCGGTTCCGGTCCCGGTGCCGGTGCCGTTCGAGCTCCTGCCTTGCGTGTTTTGTTTTTTGGATTGGTTCCGCGCGGAACGAATCCTCTTTTCGAATTCACCAACGGCGCTTCGCCGCCACGCTGGAGATTCGCGCAAAATGCGCATTTTCATCGCACTCGTGCGGGTCCAAGCGGGCGCGGGATCCGGTCAGCTTGGTGTGTGCACGGGCATGGCTCGCGCGCGTATGAGCGGCCGCGGGTGGGTACGAGAGGGGGCGGGACCGTGAGCGAGCACACGCCGGCCATCGACTTCGAGAACCTGCCCGTCCCTCGCGAGGGCCTGCTGGTCACGCACTTCATCATCGTGCGAAGCGTGGCTCGGTCCCGGGCCTTCTACTCCGAGGTTCTCGGCGGCCAGGTCGTGCTGGAGGAGAACCCGTGCGTCGTCAAGCTCGCCAACTCGTGGGTGATCATGAACCCGGGCGGCGGGCCCACGCCCGACAAGCCGGACATCTCGATGGTCAACTACGAGCGCGGCAACGCGGTGTCCACCTTCATGAACCTGCGTGTGGCCGACATCCAGTCGTGCTACGAGCAGTGGAGCGCAAAGGGAGCGCGGTTCCTGACGCCGCCGATCGATCGTGGTGCGGAGATCCGCTGCTACATGGAAGACCCCGACGGCTACATGATCGAGGTCGGCCAGTCCACCGGACTGCTCGAAGGGAAGCTCGCCGAGAAGCGGCCCGAGGACCTGCCGGGCTGAGGCGGCCAGCTGCTGGGCTGGGCGGCTGCTGTGGACGTAACGGCGCCGGCTCGCCGAGCCTTCTTGCGTGTCGCATTGATCGGTTTGATTGGGCGCTCTCGGTCGAGAGGATCAAGCCGATCAGAGTGCCCGTGCCCGCGCGGGGCGCAATGAAAATGTGAAAATGCGCATTTTGCGGGAATCTGCGCGCGGCCTTGCACCCGCCTGTCAGAGGCGCCGCTGGGGGATTCAAAAAGAGGATTCGTTCCGCGCGGAACCAATCCTCAAAACAAAAAACGCAACGGACGCTGTTGGGGAGCTCGACCGGCATCGCGCAGGCGGATCTTCGACAGCGACGGCGACCCCGTACGATCTCACCGACCGCGCCGGTCCTCGCAGCGGCGGCGCATACCTGAGCCGGTGGTTGCGCCTGAGCCGGCGGCCGGCAGAGAGAGAGATGGCCATGAGCTCCGACAATGCCCACGACGTGATCGTCCTGGGGGGCGGCGCCCCGGGTGAGCACTGCGCGGGGGCGCTCGCCGCGCGGGGGCTCGCGGTCGCGCTCGTCGAGCGCGAGCTGGTCGGCGGCGAGTGCTCCTACTGGGCCTGTATCCCGTCGAAGTCGCTGTTGCGCCCCGGCGAGGCGGTCAACGGCGCGCGCGAGGCGGGGGCCAGCGCCGAGGTCGACGTGCCCGCGGCGCTGGCGTGGCGGGACTTCATGGTGTCCAACCACACCGACGCCGGCCAGGAGCGGTGGCTGGCCGACCGCGGCATCCGCCTGCTCCGGGGAGCCGGCCGGCTGGCGGGGACCGGCGTGGTGGAGGTCGACGGCGTGCGCCACACCGCCCAGCACGTGGTGGTGGCCACCGGATCCGACCCGTTCGTTCCCCCGATCGCGGGCCTGCGCGAGCTGGATGGCGTGTGGGGCACGCGCGAGGCGACCAGCATGCGCGCCGTCCCGCGCCGCCTACTGGTGCTGGGCGGCGGTGCCGCGGGCGTCGAGCTCGCGCAGGTCGTGCGCCGGCTGGGCGGCGAGGCGGTGATCATCGAGGGCTCCGACCGCCTGATCCCCCGCGAGGCCGCGCCGCTGGGCCGCGCGCTTGCCGAGGCCCTGGAGCGGGACGGGATCGAGCTGGCGCTCGGGCGGCGCACCACCGCGGCGCGGCGCGAGGGTGAGGGCGAGGGCGAGGGCGAGGGCGGCGAGTATGTGTTGCAACTCGACGACGGCTCCGAGGTGCGGGGCGAGCGGCTGCTGGTGGCCACCGGCCGGCGCCCGCGCGTGGAGGGGATCGGCCTCGAGAGCGTGGGCGTGGAGGCCGGCCCCCACGGCATCCCGGTCGACGATCACCTGCGCGCGGGCGAGCGACTGTGGGCGATCGGCGACGTCAACGGCATATGGCCGCTCACCCACGTGGGCGAGTACGAGGGCGATGTGGTGGCGGCCAACATCGCGGGCGATCCGCGCGTGGCCAACTACGAGGCGGTCCCACGTGTCACCTATACCGATCCCCAGGCGGCGGCGGTGGGTGCGCTGGAGGGGGAGTACAGCGGCACGGCGCTTCTGTCGGAGGTGCCCAAGACCGCGACCTACACGCACCGTTACGCCGAATCGAACGGGTTTCTGACGCTGCTGTCGGACGGTCACCGGCTGACGGGCGCCCACGCGCTCGGCCCCGAGGCGGGCGAGTGGCTCCAGCAGGCCACACTTGCGATCCGCGCACACGTGCCAGTGGAGGTGTTGAGCGACACGATTCAGCCCTTCCCCAGCTTCTCGGGGATCTACGGTGCGGCCGTGATGTGCCTTCGCATGGAGATCATGCACCGGCCGCGGCCCGCCGAGCCGATGGCGCCGCAGATGGCGAGCGTGTCGAGCTGAGGACGCGGCGCCGGCCGCGCCGCGAGCCGCGGTGCGCGCCGCTCCTAAGATCGATGTGTGACCCCACTGCACGTCCGAGCACGCGCCGCGCGCGCACGGCGCCGCCGCGCAAGCGCGGGCGCGATCAACACCCACTCGCGCACGTTGCGCAACGGCCTGATCATGCTGAGCGTGTTCACGGTGATCGGCGCCGGGCTGTTGCTGGCGGTGCCCGGGTTGCGCGCGGCGGCGGAGCGCATGACCGACGCCGACCCGCTGCTGATCGTGGCGGCGGTGGCGCTGGAGGTGCTCTCCTGCGCCGGCTACGTGGTGCTGTTCGAGCTGGTGTTCGGGCGGCTGCCGGCGCCCCTGCGCACGCGCTTGCCGCTGTCGGAGCTGGCGGTCAACTCGGTCGTGTCGGCCAGCGGCCTCGGCGGGCTCGCGCTGGGCGCGTGGGTGCTGCGCACCAAGGGCATGTCGATCGAGCAGATCGCGCGGCGCTCGGTGGTGCTGTTTCTGCTGACCAGCGCGGTCAACGTGTTGGCGGTGATCGTGATCGGCGCGCTCATGTGGGTGGGCGCGGTGCCCGGCACGCGCGATCCGCTGCTCACGGCGCTCCCCGTGGCACTCGCCACGTGCGCGGTGGCGGGCACGCTGGCGATCGGCGCGCTCATGCGCGCGCTGGCCGGCCGCCCGGGCGGGCGCCACCGCGCGCTGTACATCGCGTTGCGCTCGCTCGGGGACGGCGTGGGCGACACGCTGGCGCTGTTGCGCGGTCGCAACTGGCGCCTGCTGGGGGGCGTGGGCTACTGGCTGTTCGACAACCTCGTGCTGTGGGTGGTGATGGCCGCCTTCGGGCACACCCCCTCCTTCTGGGTGGTGGCGATGGCCTACCTGCTGGGGATGTTCGCCAACACCATCCCCATGCCCGGCGGGTTTCTGGCGGTCGAAGGCGGCCTGGTGGGCATGTTGTTGCTCTTCGGCGTACGCCCCGCCTCGATGGTGGTCGGCGCGGTGGTGATCTACCGCGCGATCTCGCTGTGGGTGCCGTCGCTGATCGGCGGCGCCGCGTTCCTGAGCCTGCGCCGGGAGATCGGCACGCCGCTGGCCCCCCAGCCGGAGGTGCGCCCCAGCACGCGCCCGCTTCCCGCCGAGCGGGTGTAGCCCCCGACGGATCAAGTCGATCAAAGCCCCCCGTGCCCGCTCGGGCCCGCCCCGCACGGGCGCCATGAAAATGCGCATTTTGCGGGAATCTGGTGCGGGGCCTCGAACACGTCCGTCGGAGGGGCCGTTGGGGGATTCAAAAAGAGGATTCGTTCCGCGCGGAACCAATCCCCAAAACAAAGAACGAAACGGCTGGAGCTCGGGAGCTCGACCGCACGAGGAGCCGGCGAGCGCGCGCTCGATCGCGCCACCCTCCTCGCCGGTCAGCCGCTGGCGAGCCGTTCCTTCTGAGCCTTCGCCGCGGCGGCGAGTTGGCAGGCGCGCCCGGGCAGGCGATCCATCACCGCCAGCACCGGCCCGCTCTGGGGGCCGTAGAGATCGGGGCAGTACACCGGCAGGGGCAGCCGCGCGCGGGCGGAGCCGCCGGCGTTGAGCGGGCGCAGCGCGTCGGCCGCGCGCAGCGCGTCGGCGAAGTTGTCGGAGCTCACGTCGATCGCGAGCTGGCCGCTGTAGAGCTCGATCGAGCGGCCTTCGTTGTACACGGCCGCCGGCACGCCCCGGATCACCGCGTTGCGCTGCGCGCCGAGCTGCTCGTTGGAGTGGGTCTGGTAGATCACGGTGGTCACCTGCAACGGCAGCACGCAGCTGCTCCCGACCAGCCCGCCTTTGTGCGCGCAGTCGCCGTAGTAGACGCTGTCGCCGAAGGCGCTGTTGTAGCTGGTCATGCCGTCGGCCGCGGTCAGCGCCTGGCCGGCGAAGGTGCGGCCCACCCAGTAGATCTTGAAGTAGGGGAAGGTGCGCGCTTCGGCCAGCTCCTGGCGGTCCACGCGGGGAGCGGCGCTGGTGGAGCAGCCCGCGCCGAGCGCGGCGCACGTGGCGAGCGTGCCAAGGGTCGCGAGCGCGCGCACTGGAGTCGATCGGAGGGGCATCGGGGGCGGCCACATTATGTACGGGCCGCTGGGCGACTCGCAATACTGTCGGGCGGTGGAGAGCGAGACCCTCACCGCCGGGCTCCACGCCGGCGAGCTGCGCGGGACGCGCGAGAAGGTGGCCTCGCTGCCCGTGGAGCTCATCTTCGCCTGCGCGATGGTGGGCGTGTGGCTGATCGTGGCGCCCCGCTCCCCCGACCTGGCCGCGCAGGCCTACCGCGTGGGGCTCTGGGAACACATCGGCTTCGTGCTGTGGGACAACAACTGGTACGCCGGCCACAACATGCCCGGCTACAGCCTGACCTACCCCGTGCTGGCCGCGCTCTTGGGCATGCGTGTCGTGGGCGCCGCGGCCGTGGTGGCGTCGGTGGCGATCTTCCGCGAGGCGACACTGCTGGCGTTCGGGCAGCGCTCGCGCGCGGCCACGCTGTGGTTTGCGGTGGCCGCCACCGGGGACCTCTGGATCGGGCGGCTGAGCTTCGCGCTGGGCGTCACCTTCGGCCTGGCCGCCGTGCTGGCGCTGCTGCGCGGGCGCCAACACGAGCGCGAGCACGAGCGGCGCGTGGTGCGCTGGGCCGCGTTCTGGTCGGCGCTGTCGGCGGCCACCAGCCCCGTGACGGGCGCGTTCCTGTTGCTGTGCGCGCTCGCCTACTGGCTCACCTCGGATGCGCCCTTCGGGCCGGCCGGGCCGCCCGTCCGCTCCTTCGCACCGCCCGCCGGGCCCTCCGGGCCGCCCTCCGCGTCCCCCCGGCCGCCCGCCGGGTCCTCCCGGTTCTCGCGGCTCTCGCGGCGCGGGCTCTCGGGGCGCAGGGTGCGCGAGCCGCTGGCGCTGGCGCTGCCGGTGCTCGTGGTCACATTGCCCGTAATGGCGGTGTTCCCCGAAGGGGGGTTCGAGCCGTATGCGGCGGTGTCGGTGATCAGCGCGCTGGCGGTGACGGGCGCGTTCCTGTGGGCGCTGCCGCGCCGGGAGCGGCTGCTGCGCTGCGCGGCGTGGCTGTATGTGGGGGCCAACGTGGCGATGATCCCGCCGCTGACGCCCATGGGCAGCAACGTGCAGCGCCTGGCGATCCTGTTCGCGGGGCCGCTGCTGCTGTGCGCATTGCAACGGGACGGCGGCATGCGCGCGGCGCGCCGCCCGCGCTGGGCGGTGGGCGCAATCTTTGGGGGCATCGCGTTGTGGGTGTTGTGGGGACCGGTGGTGCAGACGTTGCAGAACAGCGAGGACCCCTCGACGCGCGCGGCCTACTACGCGCCGCTCGAGCGCTGGCTGGCCACACACCACCCGGGGCCGGTGCGAGTGGAGGTGCCGTTCACGCGCTCGCACTGGGAAGCGGCGCTGCTGGCGCCCCAGGTGGAGCTGGCGCGCGGGTGGGAGCGCCAGCTGGACAAGCGTTACGACATCGTGCTGGATTCACACAACCTGACCGACGCGCAGTACCGGGGCTGGCTGTACGGCGACGCGGTGAGCTACGTGGCGCTGCCGGACGTCCCGCTGGACGGCTCCAGTGTGAGCGAGGCGCGCGTGATCACCTCCTCGCCGCCGTTCCTGCGCGAGGTGTTCCACAGCGCGCACTGGCGCGTGTATCAGGTGCTCGGCGCTCCCCCACTGGCGCGGGGGCCGGGCAGGCTGACCTTCCTCGGCCACGACCGCTTCGCGCTGGCGGCGCGACGTGCGGGCACCTTTGCGGTGCGCGTTCACTACACGCCGTGGTGGACCGTGACGGTCGGCCACGCCAGCGTCACGTCCTCACCGGGTGAATGGACCGAGGTGACAGTTGACAGGCCCGGCCGCGTGGTGATCGCGGCGCGCCTCACCTTGGGCGGCCTGGTCGCGAGCCTCTCGCGCCTCGTCTGAGCGCGCGGGCGCGGTGCGCGCGGGCGGGACGCGACGCCGACGCCGACACGGGCGCGGTGCGCGACGGGCGCGGGCGGCGGGCACGGGCGGCGGGCACGGGCACGGGCGCGGGCAGCGGGCAGCGGGCACGCGCACGGGTCGCGGGCACGCGCACGGGCGGCGGGCAGGGGTTCAGTGGTGGGCGGCGTGCGCCCGGTGGGTGGCGTGCGCGCGTGCTCCGGAGTCGGTGGGCGCGAGCGCGTAGATTTCGCCGTAGCCGCTCAGGTAGAGCGTGTGGCC
>WQXW01000067.1 GCA_009781575.1 Solirubrobacterales bacterium | reverse complement strand
GTGCCCGACGACTTCGACGCGCCGCTGCCGGAGGAGCTGCTCGACGCATTCGAGGGGTGAAGCTCCTGCTCGACACCCACGTGTTCCTGTGGGCGCTGAGCGAACCCGAGCGACTCGGCGATCGAATGTCGCTGTTGGAGGATCGCCGCAACTCGCTCTTTCTCTCGGCGGCCAGCTCCTGGGAGATCGCGATCAAGCACGGCCTGGGGCGCCTGCCGCTGCCGGAACCGCCCCATCGGTACGTGCCGCGACGGCTCGACACGATCGGCGCCGAGCCGCTGGCGATCGAGCACAGCCACGCCCTGGCAGTGTGGCGGCTGGAGCGGCTCCACAGAGATCCGTTCGACCGGCTGCTCGTCGCCCAGGCCGGCCAGCTTCAGATGACGATCGTGACCGCCGACCGCGCGGTCGATCAGTATCCGGTGCGCACCGTGCTCGTCGGCGCGCCCGCCGGCTGAGGGCCGTCGGGCTCCACGTCCGGGCACAGGGGGGTGCCGGCCACCGCGCAGGAGAACTCCGGGGGGCTCGGCGCCGGCGCGCGCTCCTCCGGCCCCGCGCCCGCGCGCAGCGCGTCGGGGGCGATCGTGAGCCACGCCAGCACGCCGCCCGCCGCCGAGAGGCCCGCGGAGGTCGCCATCGCGATGTGAAAGCCGTGGGTCATCGCCGACGGCAGGTAGAACTTGTGGCCGCCCAGCCCCGCGATCAGCGGCAGCACCGCCACCGCCAGCAGCCCGGCCACGCGCGACACCGCGTTGTTCACGCCCGACGCGATGCCCGCGTGGCGGGGGTCCGCGCCGGCCAGCACGGTGGCGGTCACCGGCGCCACCACCAGCGAGAGGCCCAGCCCGAACACCACCACCGGCGGCAGCACCGAGGTCAGGTAGGAGTCGCCCGGCGTGATCTGTGTCATCCACAACAGGCCCGCCGCGATCACGAGCGGTCCCACCGTGAGCGGCACCCGCGCGCCGATCCGCTGTGCCAGCGTACCCGACGACGCCGACAGCAACAGCATCAGCACGGTGACGGGCAGGGAGGCCGCGCCGGCGGCCAGCGGCGAGTAGCCCATCGAGATCTGCAGGAACGCCACCAGCAGGAAGAACACGCCCCCCAGCGCGCCGTACACCACGAACGTCACCCCGTTGGCCGCGGAGAACTGCCGGGAGCGAAAGAGGCTCAGCGGCATCATGGGGTTGGGCGAGCGCCGCTCGACCTCCAGAAAGGCCCCCAGCGCCACCGCGCCCACCGCTCCGGAGAGCACAACCGCCAGCGACGCGCCGCGCGTGGGCGCTTCGATCAGCGCGTACGTCACCGCGGCGAGACCCGCCGCGGCCAGCGCCGCGCCGGGCAGGTCCAGTGGGCCGCTCGCGCTCGGATCGCGCGTCTCGCGCACGTGGCGGCCCGCCATCGCGATCACCACCGCGCCGAGTGGCACGTTGATGAGGAAGATCGCCCGCCACGAGGTGGCCGACACGAGGTAGCCCCCCAGCAGCGGGCCCACCGCGGTCGACACGCCCGTCAGGCCCGACCACGCGCCGATCGCCCGCGCGCGGTCCTCGCTGCGCATGCCCGACTCGATCATCGCCAGGCTGCCCGGCGTCAGCAGCGCGCCGCCCACCCCCTGCACGATGCGCGCGCCCACCAGCAGCCCCGAGCTCGGCGCCAGCGCGCACAGCAGCGACGCCGCGGTGAACAGCGCGGTGCCCAGCACGAAGAGCCGCCTGCGCCCGTAGCGGTCGCCCAGCGAGCCCCCCAAAAGGATGAGCGACGCCAGCGCCAGCAGGTAGCCGGAGAGGATCCACTGCAACGTGCCCGTCCCCGCGTGCAGATCGCGCCCGATGCTCGGCAGCGCCACGTTCACCACCGTGCTGTCCAGAAAGGTCATGCCCGAGCCCAGCACCGCCACGGTCAGCAGCCAGCGCCCCGCGCCGCTGCGCAGCGCCACGCCGTCGCTGTCAGCCGCCGTGGTGCTCACCGTCGATCACGCTAGCCCATTCGCCAGTGGCTCGCCCGTGAGCGTTTTGCCGGCAGCGCCAGTTGCCTCCGGATTCCCACCGATTGGGCCGGCACCCGCTCCAGCGGCGCCGGTCGAGCTTCAGCCGTTTCGTGTTTTGTTTTTTGGATTGGTTCCGCGCGGAAGGAATCCTCTTTTTGAATCCCCCAACGGAGACTCAGACAGGTGTGTTCGAGGCCCCGGGTTCGGACCCCACATGTGGCGACACAGCGCGCGCCGCGCGCGCGCTGACGCGTCGTGCTTGAAGGAGCCCAATACGCGTCCCTCCAGGAGAGCCGCACCCAAAAGCACTCCCCCACGCCCCCCCATGGGTCACCCCGCGAGCGCGCGCGTGCGCTCCAGCTCCGCGCGTTCGCGCGCCGCCTGCACCGCGCGTGTGAGCGTGGCCACGTCGTAGGCGCCCAGGTGGCGCCGGCCGTTGATGAAGAAGGTGGGGGTGCCCGACACGTTGCTGAAGTCCGCGCCCTCGATGTCGCTCGCCACGCGCGTGGCGTGCGCGTGGCCGCGCAGCTCCTCGCGGAACCGCTCCGCGTCGAGTCCCAGCTGCGAGGCATACCCGAACAGGTCCCGCGGTCCCAGCGCATCCTGGTTGTCCATCAGAAGGTCGTGCATCTCCCAGAACGCGCCCTGCGCGGCCGCGGCCTCCGCCGCCTCCGCGGCGAGCTGCGCGTGGGGGTGCACGTCGTTGAGCGGCAGGTGGCGCCACACGTAGTCGAGATCGTTGAAGTCGCCCAGCAGCTCGCGCACCACCCCCTCGGCCTGGCCGCAGTAGGGGCACTCGAAGTCGCCGTACTCGACCAGCGTGATCGGCGCGCCCAGCGGTCCGCGCAGGTGATCGCGCTCGGGATCGACCGCCACCGCGAGGTCCACCAGCCGCTGCGACGGCCCCAGCAGCGCGCGCCTGCGCGCGTCCGCCGGCAGCAGGTCGCTCGCGTGGAACACAAGCCACGTGAGCGCCGAGGCCAGCACCGCCGCGCTCAGCACGCCGAGCTTCGCCTCCTGCAGCTGTGCGCCGTGGAACGCCAGCGAGCCGATCAGCAGCGACACCGTCACGCCGATGCCCGCGATCGTGCCGCCGCCCACCCGCGCCAGCCAGCCCACCGGCGGTTGCACCCGGCCGCCGCTCACCACGCTCACGAGCGAGGTTCCGCCGAACAGCCCCAGCGGCTTGCCCACCACGTAGCCCACCAGTATGCCCAGCGTGATCGGAGAGGTGAACGCGTGTGCCAGGAAGCTCCCGTTGATCACGATCCCCGCGTTGGCCAGCGCGAACAGCGGCACGATCACGTAACTGGTCCACGGGTGGTAGCGGTGGGCCAGCAGTTCGTTGGGGGAGATCGCCGCCTCCACCGATTCGCGCGCCGCGCTCGCCAGCTCCGGCGTGGGCTGCTCGCGGAAGAGCCGAAAGCGCTCGCTCGCGGTCTCGAGCTCCGAGCGCCCCGCCGGGTAGGCGTAGGTCAGCAGGCCCATCGCCAGGCCCACCACCACCGGGTCCACGCCCGACCGATCGAGCGCCACCCACGTTGCCACGCCGAGCGCCGCGTACACGATCCCGCGCCGGGTGCCCGCCGCGCGCGCCACGAGGATCGCCCCGAAGAACCCCAGCGCCGCCAGCAGCGCCGTGACGTCCACGTGCGCGGTATACACGGTGGCGATCACCACCAGTGCCACGAGGTCGTCGACCACCGACAGCGTCAGGATGAAGGTGCGCAGCCGCGCCGGCGCGCGCGCGCTGAGCAGCGCCAGCATGCCCAGCGCGAACGCGGTGTCGGTCGACATCGCCGTGCCCCAGCCGTGCGCCGAGGAGCGGCCCGCGTTGAACAGGAGGTAGATCGCCACCGGGGTCACCATCGCGCCCAGCGCGGCCACCAGCGGCAGCGCCGCGCGGCGGCGCTCGCGCAGCTCTCCCATGTCGAACTCCCGCCGCGCCTCCAACCCGATCACGAAGAAGAAGAACGTCATCAGCCCGCGGTTGACCCAGTTGCGCAGGTCGTGGCTCACCTCCCCGCCGCCCAGCCGGATCGACAGCGTGGTGTGCCACAGCGATTCGTAGGAGCCGCTGTCCACGTTGATCCACACCAGCGCCGCCACCGCGCCGGCCAGCAGCACCGCCGCGCCCCCCGCCTCGGTCTGCAAAAACTCGCGCAACGGCGTCTGGAGCGTGCGCGCCCACGCGGTGCGCCCCGAGAAGCTCACCCCCTCCGACTCGGCCATGCCCGGATTGTGTCCGATGGCCGGGGCCGAGCGGCGTGCCGCCGAGCGGGTGCGCCGCCGAGCGGGTGCGCCGGCGCGCCGGGCCCTCTCCCTCGATGCGCGGTCCAGCGCCGGGTGTTGCGTGTTTTGTTTTTTGGATTGGTTCCGCGCGGAACGGATCTTCTTTTTGAATCCCCCAACGGCGCCTGCGACAGGTGTGTTCGAGCTCGCGCGTGCCAGATTCCGTCGCCGTGGTCTTCCGTTGGGTATTGCTGTACGTCATACT
The DNA here is from genome assembly GCA_009781575.1 of Solirubrobacterales bacterium. Classification (GTDB taxonomy): domain Bacteria; phylum Actinomycetota; class Thermoleophilia; order Solirubrobacterales; family Solirubrobacteraceae; genus Palsa-744. Next base: position 3,627 of record WQXW01000067.1, on the reverse strand, counting down.
GAGCGCATGACCGTGCAGATCGCGGTCAAGTTGCCCGACGCGCTCGCACGCGAGCTGGATCGCCTCGTGCAGCGCGGCGACTTCGAGAGTCGCTCGCAATCGCTGCGCGAAGGTCTGGAGGCGATCCTCGCCGCGCGCCAACGTGAGGCGCTGCGTGAGCGCTACCGCGCCGCCGCCGCCAGAGATCCGGAGACTGCCGGCGAGCTCGCCGATGCCACGCGCCTCGCGATCGAGTCGATCCGAGAGGAGCCGTGGGAGCGGCTCGGGCCGAGATCGCACGAGATCTGCCTCACGGCCGACGCCACGTTCGACTGCTGAGAAGCCCGCAAAAGACCGCGGCATCCACCGGGCCGGTCGGCGGCGGCAGCACACACCGCGCGCCCGAGCGTCAGCCAATAGACTCACCTGCGCGATGAGCCTCACCGGCTCGTTTCTGCGGCTGCACCAGCAGCTCTACGTCCGCACCGACGGGCGCGTCGGCCATCGCATGATCGGCGTGCCCACGCTGCTGCTGCGGACCACCGGCCGCCGCTCCGGCGCCACCCGCACCAACGCGCTGGTGTACGCGCGCGACGGCGAGCACTACCTGCTCGTTGCCTCCAACGGCGGCGCCGACAGCCCGCCGGCTTGGCTTTACAACATCCGCGCCAGTACCAAGGTCGAGATCCAGGTGGCTCGCGAGCGGCTCGACGGCACCGCCAGTGTGATCGAGCCCGGCGATCCCGACTACGCGCGTGTGTGGAAGCTGGTCAACGACAACAACCACGACCGCTACACGGCCTACCAGACCCAGACCTCGCGGCCGATCCCGGTGATCGCCGTCACACCCGTCACACCCCTGGCTGGGTAGTGGGCGGCGGATCCTCGGGCGTCTTCGCCGCGCCGGCGGGTCGTGTCGCGGTGGCGTCCGTGAACAGCTCGACCTTCGCGTGGTGGCCCGGTGCCGTCGCCACCCGCGCATCGCAGGTGAGCAGTGGCGTCCCGAGCGTCTCAGCCAGCGCCACGAACGCCGCGTCGTAGGCGCTCATGTTGTGGCGGAGCGCCCAGATGCGGTCGCTCAACGGCTCGTGCGGGTAGCGGACCATCCCCAGCTCCGCGAAATCGCTGCGCGCATCCGCGGCGCGCTCGGATGTGATCTCACGGCGGATGGTCATGGCGCGCAGCGCGTGGAGAAGCTCCACATCTATGAGGTGCGGCGCGTGCAGGTCGCCGTCCCCCGCCAGGCGCTCAACCAGGCCCGGTGCCGGGCTCTTCGCCGCGAGCGCCTCCAGGATCGCGGAGGTGTCGACCACGAGCACCGACCCGCCGCCACGCCGCTCAAATGCGGTCGCGGCCCTCGCGGATCGCGCTCACGATCGCCTCGCTCTCGGCGCCGCCCGCACGCCCGCGCGCCCGCGCCAGCAGGTCGGCCACCGGTGGCCGCCGCGCCACGCGCTCGAGCTCTCCCAGCGCGAAGTCCGACAGGGAGACGTCCGCCGCCGCCGCCCGCGCCCGGAGCTCTCGGTGCACGTCGTCGGGAACACTCCGTATCTGGATCGTCTTCATCGGCGCACAGAATATCAGCCCGCATGCAACACACCCAAATTGCATGCGCCTCCCCCGAGATACATGCGGCGTTTGTGGTGTCGAGCCGATCGCGCCGCGCCTGTGTGCGCCGCGCCTGTGTGCGCCGCGCCTGTGTGGCCGCGCCTGTGTGGCCGCGCCTGTGTGGCCGCGCCTGTGTGGCCGCGCCTGTGTGCGGCGGTGAGGCGCCCAGGTGTGGCCCGGGCGCCTCGACCCCCTCAGGCGGTTGCCAGCTCCCGCGCCGACTCCTCGAAGAGCCCCATCTGGCGTGTGAGCGCCTCGCCCGTGTAGGCCGGCCCCACGCCGAGGTTGTCCACGATGCCCGCCGCGCGGACCGTCATCCGCTCGAACTCCTCGCTGAAGCGCAGCTGCGCCAGCTTGGCACGCTCGCCCCGGATCATCACGAACCCGGCCAGATCGCCACCGTGCGGCCCGATCACCACCGGCTCGAAGCTGTCGATCTGCCCCTCCTGCTGGAGCCTGCCGTAGTACTCCATGGTCTCCTGGAACACCTGGAGGGCACGCTCCTCGCGACCCCTGACCACCGGCCCCCAGCCGACGAACAACACCTCACCTGCCATGCTGATCCCCCTTTGTGTTGGTGTGTCAGGCGAGCGTACTCCCACCGCGCGCCGCTGTCCAATCTCCCCGCGTGCTCACGGTTGACTGACCGACTGGTATCGTCCTTGGGTGAGGATGGGTGCCCACCGTGTGGCGCTGGCAGGCGCATTCGCAGGTGCCGCGCGGCGTTACTGGCTGAGCGTGTTCCCCCGGGTCTCCGCCGAGCTGCGCCATTGGAGGGAGCGCGCGCTTGAGATTCCCGACCCCTCGCTGCGCGAGCTCGCGCTCGCCGCACAGCGCAAGCGCGGCAACATGGAGGGCGCCGCCGCGTTTGCCGCGTTCGCTCCCCACCGCCACCGCGCCCACGCGGTGCAGGCCGCGGTGGCGTTTCAGTCGGCCTACAACTACCTCGACATGCTGGTCGAGCAGCCCAGCGCCGATCCGGTTGCCAACGGCCGCCGGCTGCACCAAGCGCTCGTCCACGCGCTCGATCCCGCGCTCCCGCCCGTGGACTACTACGAGTTCAACTCACGCCGCCACGACGGTGGATACCTGCAGGAGATGATCGACCGCCATCACGCCGCGATCGCGCGCCTGCCCTCGTGGGAGCGGGTCGCGCCCGCCGCGGCGCGCACCGCCGAGCGGATCGTCGCCTTCCAGAGCTTCAACACCGGCGACGCCCAGGGTGACTACGCCGCGCTCGAGCGGTGGGCCCGCGCGCTGGTCCCCGCTTCCGACGGCCTGCGCTGGTGGGAGACCGCCGCCTCCGGCGGCTCCTCGCTCTGCGCCTACGTGATGTTCGGCCTCGCCGCCACGCCCCGGTTGGACGAGCGCCACGTGACCGCGGTCGAGCAGGCCTACTTCCCCTGGATCGGCGCGCTCCACTCGCTGCTCGACAACCTCGTCGACGCCCACGAGGACCGCGCCACCGGGCAACGGTGCCTGGTCAGCTACTACGCCTCCCACGCCGAGACTGCCGAGCGCATGCGGTGGCTCGCCGAGCGCTCGCTCGCACGCGCCCGCGCGCTGCCCCAGGGCGATCACCACGCGATGATCGTCGCCGCGATGACCGGCTACTACCTCTCCTCACCCGACGCGCGCGCGCCGGAGGTGCGTGGCACCTCCCACGAGCTGCTCGCCACCATGGGCGCGCTCGCCAAGCCCACGATGACCGTGTTCGCCTCGCGCCACGCCGCCTCGCGCCTGCGCCACCTCGGCCGCCGCGCGCGCCACCTGGGCCGCGGGCCAGCGCCGGCGGGCGCGGGGCCGCGGCCGGCGGGCGCGGGCGGTCAGCGGGGGCTGGTCGGTCGTCGGGGGCTGGCGGGCGGTGAGCCGTGCTCGCCACCGTCGGTGTCCCGTCGGCCGCTCGCCAAGCGACACAACGAGGAGCCCACGCCGCTGCCAGTGGTCAAGCGCTCCGGCTGACCCACACCGCACGCCCCCACGGCTCGAGCTCCGGTCGGGCAGCGGCCGTTTGGTGTTTTGTTTTGAGGATCGGTTCCG
>WQXW01000066.1 GCA_009781575.1 Solirubrobacterales bacterium | reverse complement strand
TCCCAGCCGTAGCTGGGCCGTTCGATCACGAGGCCCAGCAGCGCCCACGCGATCGCCGAGCGCATCGTGCCCAGCTGCTGCTCGTTGACCACACGGCGGTCCATGTCGGCGAGCGTACACCGCGCGCAAAGACCTCCTCATCAAGAATCAAACGCTTCTGGAATCCTCCGCTTCTTGACTTGCGCGGCCGTGGCGGGGGCTCCCATGATGGCTCCCGATGAGGTCCACGCCCCAGAAAGAGCGAAAAGGCGACCGGGTTTCGCTGGTTGCGCGCCGCTGGACGCCGGGGGGGCTTGCGTGCCTGTGCGCGCTGGCCGGGTCGCTCGGGCTGGGCGCCGCGCCGGCCGCGGCGGCGGTGCCGACCCAGATCGGCGGAGAATCGGGCTCGGCTCCCGGCGAACTCGATGTGGTCGGCGGCGTTGGGGTCAACCAGGAAAACGGGGACGTGTACGCCACCAGCCGCAACGACGGGCGCGTCGAGAAGTTCACCAGCGAAGGCACGTTGCTGGCGGAATGGCGTGGCTCCGGCGGGGGCTTCGGCGAAGCGGAGGCCGTGGCGGTCGACAACTCGCTCACGTCGCTCTCCAGAGGAGATGTGTACGTGGTGGATGTGAAGCGGGAACGGGTGCAGAAGTTCGGGCCGAACGGCGAATTCCTGCTGATGTTCGGGGGCAGGGTCAACGAAAACGGATCCAACATCTGTCTCGCCGGCGAAAAATGCGTGTCCGGTGTCGAAGGCACCGGGAACGGTGAATTCACGATGAAAGTGCACCCGACACAGGGCGGCGAGGGCAAGGGGATCGCCGTCGGTCCCGCGGGTGAAGTGTACGTGGCCGACGAGACGCGCGTACAGGAGTTCAGCTCCGCCGGAGCCTACCTGAAGACCGTTGTCGAAGCACCGGTCGAACGGGAATTCTGCGCAGGAGGGTTCAACGCCGGCCCGCTCGCGGTCGACGCCGGCGGAGATGTGTACGCCGAGCCGCCCGAAACGGGGAGCCGCAGCACCGGCTGCCGAGGGGGCGGCCTGCAGAAGTACAGCCCCTCCGGATCGGTGATCCAAACGCTGCTGCCCGGCTATGGGAAAACTGAAGTGGGAACCATCGCGCTCGACTCTGCCGGCGACGTGTTCGCCGAAGTCCGGCAGCCTGGTAACCGAGTGCTCGAGTTCAACTCATCAGGCGTCGAGCTGGGGAAGTTCGGGGCCGGCGAACCCGGGTCGTTCGAAGGTATGGCGTGGGGCGAAACGATCAAACGCCTGTACATCGCCGACAGCGGAAGCGGCAACAGCCTGCTGAGATTGGTGGCCGTGCCGCCGCCGGGTGCGCTGATCGTGAAGGGCACCGAAGCGGCCGGCGCGATCGAACCGACCACGGCGAACGCGGATGCGACCGTCAACCCGGAGAACCACGCCACGAGCTACCGCGTCGAATACGGGCTCACGAGCGGCTATGGCGCGAGCGCGCCCGCCCCGGAAGGCTCGCTGGCGGCGAGCTTCGAAGAAGACCCCGTGGCGGTGCCGCTCACGAAACTGCGTCCCGCCACGACCTACCACTACCGAATCGTCGCCACCGACTCCGAAGGACACGTGAGCGCCGGCCCGGATCAGACCTTCCAAACGCTTCCCGCGGTCTCGATCGACCTCGAGACCGTGAGCGCGGTTGCCTCGACCAGCGCCACGCTGGAAGGCGAGCTCAACCCGCTGGGCGCCCCGGCGAGCTACCGGATCGAATACGACACCACCCCCTACACGCCGGGCGAAGCGCCCCACGGCACGGTGGCCGCCGAAGGATCGCTCTCGGCCGGCAACGGCAATGTGTCCATTGGGAGCCCACACCTGCAGGGCCTGAAGCCGCACACCGTCTACCACTTTCGCGTCGTCGCCCTCGACGAACGGGAAGGTGTGCGCTACACGGTCGAAGGGCCGGACCGCGTCTTCACCACGCAGGCAATCGGCAGCACACTGACCTTGCCGGACGGCCGCGCCTGGGAACTGGTCTCACCGGCCAACAAGCACGGCGCGCTCATCTTCAGAGTCGATCAGAACCCATCCGCGATCGAGGCTTCTCCGGATGGCAGCGCGATCACCTACGTGGCGGGCGCGCCCACCGAAGTCGAAGGATCCCAGGGCTTCCTCTCCCTCGAGCAGCTGATGTCCAGGCGCGGCGCCGGCGGTTGGTCCACGCGCGACATCGGCACGATCAAAGACGTCCCCGCCGGCGATGATCGAGTGCGCGGGGAATACATGTTCTTCACGCCCGATCTCTCCTCATCGTTGGTCGAGCAGGTCAACGCGACCACCACCCTGCTCTCGGGCGAAGCCTCCGAACGCACGCCCTATCTGCGAAGCGAAGGCGGCTGCGAGGCGCCGCAGGCGGAAGGTGGATGCTACCTGCCGCTCGTGACCAGCAGGGAACCGTTCGCGGACGTCCCCGCCGGCACACAGTTTGGTGCAAACCCCGATAATTCGGGCGCGCCGAACGCCATCACCGCGGTCGCCGCCTCGCCCGACCTGCGTCACGTCGTTCTGGGCGCGACCACGGAATTGATCAAAGGAGCGCCTGCGGAAGGCCTGTATGAGTGGACCGCGGCCAAGCCGCCCGCGGAACGCCTGCAGCCCGTGAGCGTGTTGCCCAATGGCGAATTCGTCAAAGCCTCCGACGTGGGCAGCGATATCGTCGGGATAGGCGCCCGCGTGGCGAATGGTAGGGGTGCCGTCTCCAGCGACGGAACGCGGATCTTCTGGGATGAGGGCAGGTACATGCGCGACACGCTCAAAGGAGAAACGCTTGAAATCGCCGACGACGAACGATCATTCGAGTTCGCATTTCAGTTCGCCACCGGCGCGATCACGGGGCCGCAACGGATGTCGAGAGAGTTCTTCACCAACGACAACGACCTCTACGAATGCGAAATCCTCGAAGTGAACGGCAAGGACAGGTGCAATCTCACCGATCTCACACCGACCCCCACGAGCAGACTGAGTGAAGCACCGGAAGTCATGTGGCAACTGACAGGCGTCAGTGAAGATGGCTCCTACGTGTACTACGTCGCCAACGGAGTGTTCGCCGCGGGGGCCTCCCGCGGAACCTGCGATCTGACGGAAGGAAGAGAAGAAGGGTTCTGCAACCTGTATGTCCGCCACAACGGCGTGACGACCTTCGTGGCGCAGTTGGCCGGCGCGGACTCAGCCGATTGGGCTCCCGACGGGACCATCAGAGCGCATCCGCTCGAAAAATTGACCGCACGCACATCGCCGGACGGGCGCTATCTGGCATTCGTATCCCACATGTCGCTCACCGGCTACGACAATCGCGACGCCGTCGGCGGCCAGGCCGATCAGGAGGTGTTCCTGTACGACGCCTCGCGGCCCCTCTCGGAGGGGAAACCCGGGGTTCCCGACAACCCGGCGTGCGTGTCGTGCAACCCGACCGGCGCGCGGCCGCTCGGGGAATCAACACTCCCCGGATGGACCGCGACCGGCGTATCGGGTGAAGCCACCTATCAGTCGCGCTACCTCTCCGACGAAGGACGGATGTTCTTCGAGAGCAACGACGCGCTCGTGTCCCAGGACGTCAACGGCGCGCAGGATGTCTATGAGTTCGAGCCCGCGGGGCTCGGCAGCTGCACCGCCGCGAGTCCGAGCTTCGGCACGAGCTCGGGCGGTTGCGTGAGCCTGATCTCCTCGGGCAGCTCGCCGACGGAATCCTCCTTCGTGGACGCCAGCGAAAGCGGCAACGACGTGTTCTTCCTGACCGACGAAAAACTTGTGCCCGAGGACGCCGATACCGCGGTCGACCTCTACGACGCGCGCGTGTGCACGAGCGCCGCGCCGTGCCCCGGCCCGCCGGTGGACACGCCCGAATGCACCACCACCGATGCCTGCCGCGCGGCGCCCGCGGCGCAGCCCGCGATCTTCGGCGCGCCGTCGAGCGCGACCTTCGCCGGCGCGGGCAATGTCGGCCACGCGACCGCGCCCGCCCCCGCGGCGCCGCCGCTCACGCGCGCGCAGAAGCTCGCGCGTGCGTTGCGCGCCTGCCGGCTCGACAAACGCACCAGACGGCGCACGCTCTGCGAGCGCACCGCGCACAGGCGCTACGGCGCCGTGAGCGTTCGCGGAGCGCACCGTGGGAAGCGGAGCAGGCGGTGATCGCGGTGCGTGGGTGCAGGGCATATGCCTCGGCTGCGCTGGCGGCGGGCCTCATCGCTGCCACCGGCGCCGCGCCCGCGGGCGCCGAAACCCTGTCGCCGTGGTGGGCGATCGAATCGGCGCAGCTGCCGTCGAGCATCCACGGCGGCGGCGCGCGCGACGAGGTGCAGGAACTCGCGATCACGAGCACCCCGGCGATCGTGGAACTGAAGCTGGAAAATCAGCTGGTCGCGCTGCTGGCGACCGAACCGTACGCGGCGACGCTCGCGGTGCCCGAAGCGACGGCGGCCAACCTGCAGACGGCGCTCGAATCGCCGAGCGCCTACGGGCCCGGCAACGTGACCGTCACCGGTGGGCCCGCGGGGAAGGCGCCGTTCATCATCACGACCGCCAAGGGGGCGGGCGACCAGAGCGTGCCGGCAATCGAAGTGAAACCCTTCTTCGGCATCGGCGAAGTGTCCAACAGAATCGTGAGCACGGGTCGCGCGGATGGCGAACTGATCGTGACCGCGCAGAATCGCGGCGACGGCGACGCGCACGGGTCATCGGCGCCGATCGTGATCGAAGACACCGTGCCCAAGAGCCTCGAAGCGGTGGCCGCGCGGGTCTCCGGAGTCACCGGCGAACGTTTCCGTGAATTCCATCGATGCAGCGTGGCCGCGGGCGGCGCGTCGGTGCGGTGTGAATTCACGGAAACGATCGGCCCCTACCAGCAGCTCGAACTGCAGATACAGGTGGTCGCCCACACGATCGCCGGCGGCGAAAACCAGGCGAGCATCTCGGGAGGCGGAGCGGCGACCGGGGCGACCACGAGCCAGTCGGTCGACATGGGCGAAGGCGAACGGTTCGACGTGGAACACTACCAGCTGACCCCCGAAGAACCGGGTGGCGGGCTCGACACGCAGGCCGGCTCGCACCCCTTCCAGCTGACGACCGCGATCACGGTCGCTCAGAAGCTCGTGACCGACGTGGAAGCCAGCAGAGCCGAGGGGCGAGCGCTGCCGATGCCGGTCAAGCTGCCACAGTCGGTGGTCGTGCAGTGGCCTCCCGGCATGGTCGGCAACCCCACGCCGCTCCCCCAGTGCACCGATCAGCAGTTCGCCGCGCGGGGACCGGAACCGGCGCTCAACCAGTGCCCGGCCGAAACCGCCGTCGGCGTGGCGGCGGTGACCTTCGACGAACCGGAGCTCGCGGGTGTGCAGACCTTCCTCGTGCCGCTGTTCAACCTCGTGCCCACCACCGGTGAGCCGGCGAGGTTCGGGTTCGAGCCGGCGGTTCCCGTGTTCCTGGACGTCGGCGAGCGCACCGGCCGCGACTACGGCCTGACGATCGGCTCGCACAACATCACGCAGCTGGTCGGCTTCTGGAGCGTGAGGATCACCGTGTGGGGCGTGCCCGGCGACCCCCGCCACGACGCCCAGCGCGGTTGGGACTGCCTCTTCAAAGCCACGACCGCCTGCAGCCTGGGACAGGCGCCCACGCCGCCGTTCCTGTTGATGCCGACCTCGTGTGAACAGCCGTTCTCGACCACGGCGGAAGCCGAGTCGTGGCCCGCGCCCGGCGAACCCGCGGCGAGCGCCACCCCGCTCTCCTACACGCTGCCCGAGAGTATGGACGGCTGCAACCACCTGCCCTTCGCGCCCGAAATCAGCGTGGCGCCCGACGTGTCGGAGGGCAGCACGCCGAGCGGGTTGACCGTGGGCGTGCACGTCCCGCAGGCGGCGATCACCGCGCCCAAAGGGCTGACCGAGTCGGCGCTGCGCGACACCACGGTCACGCTGCCGCAGGGCGTGACAGTGAATCCCGGCGGCGCCGATGGGCTGGAAGCGTGCTCGGAGGCACAGGTCGGATTTGAGGGCGTGGAACCCAGTTCCGGGCGGGATCTCTTCTCACCCGAACGCGGCTCCTGTCCAGATGCCTCGAAGATCGGCACGCTGGAAATCGAAACGCCGCTGCTGCCCCGCCCGCTGAAGGGAGCGGCCTACGTGGCCACGCAGAGCTCAAACCCCTTCGGCTCGCTGCTCGCGATGTACCTGATCGCCGAAGACCCCATCTCGGGCACGCTCGTGAAGCTGCCCGGCGAAGTGTCGCTGAACCCCGTCACGGGTCAGCTCGTCTCCACCTTCCTGCACACCCCGGAGATCCCCTTCGAAAACCTGCGCCTGCACTTCTTCGGCGGCGACCGCGCGCCGCTCTCCACGCCCGCCGCCTGCGGCGCCTACAGCTCGAGCGCCTCCTTTGCGCCGTGGTCGGGCAACCCACCGGTGCAGACCTCATCGAGCTTCCAGATAACGAGCGGCCCGAGCGCCGGCCCGTGCTCGAGTCCTCTGCCGTTCGCCCCCGCGCTCACCGCCGGCACCACCAGCATCCAGGCGGGCGGCTTCACGCCCTTCACGATGACCATGAGCCGCCCCGACGGCGACCAGAGCCTCGACGCGATCACGCTGCACATGCCCCCCGGCGTGTCGGGCATGCTCAGCGGGATCCCGCTCTGCGCCGAAGCGCAGGCGAACGCCGGCCTCTGCCCCTCTGCCAGCCAGATCGGCGAAACCACGATCTCGGTGGGGCTGGGCGGCAACCCCTATACGGTGAGCGGCGGCAGGGTGTACATCACCGGCCCCTACAGGGGCGCGCCCTTTGGCCTGTCGATCGTGAACCCGGCCAAGGCGGGGCCCTTCGACGTGGGCCACGGCGCCTGCGACTGCGTGGTGGTGAGGGCCAAGATCGAAATCGACCCCACCACCGCGGCAATCACGGTCACCTCCGACACGAGCGGCCCCTACAGCATCCCCACGATCCTCGACGGCATCCCGCTCCAGATAAAGCACGTCAACGTCACGATCGACCGCGCCGGCTTCACCTTCAACCCCACCAACTGCGAAAAGATGGCGATAACCGGGGATCTGACGAGCTCGGAAGGCGCCTCCGATGCGCTGTCGGTGCCCTTCCAGGCCACAAACTGCGCGGTCCTGGGCTTCAAACCGCAGTTCTCGGTGTCCGCCGGCGGCCACCCCACGCGCACCGACGGCACCGGGCTCGTCGTGAAGCTCGCCTACCCCAGGGCGCCGTTCGGAAGCCAGTCCAACATCGCCAAAGTGCGCGTCGAACTGCCAAAGCAGCTGCCCTCGCGCCTCACCACCCTGCAGAAGGCCTGCCCGGACTCGGTCTTCAACGCCAACCCCGCCGACTGCCCGGCGGCCTCGAGGGTGGGCGAAGCGATCGCGACCACGCCGATCATCCCCGAATCGTTCGAGGGGCCGGCCTACTTCGTCTCCCACGGCGGCGCCAAGTTCCCCGAACTGATCATCGTGCTGCACGGCTACGCGCTGACCGTGTACCTGCATGGCGAAACGTTCATCTCCAAAGCCGGCATCACCAGCTCGACCTTCAACACCGTGCCCGACGTGCCGATCGGCTCCTTCGAGCTGAAGCTGCCCGCGGGGCCCGACTCCGCGCTCACCGGCAACGGCAACCTCTGCGCGCAGAAGCTCTACATGCCCACCACCTTCACCGCGCAGAACGGCACCACCCTGAAGCAGAAGACAACGATCGCGGTCTCCGGCTGCCGGCCCCAGATCCGCGTGGTGCGCCACCGGGTGAAGGGCAAGCGGGCCACGATCACGATCGCCGTGCCCTCCGCCGGGCGCCTCGTGGCCGACGGCGGCGGTGTGCACCGCACGATCGAGGTGGTCCACGGGGCGGGCACCGTGACGCTGACCCTGCAGCTCTCGCGGGCCCAGCAGCGTTTCGTCGCGCGCCACCACGGCCGCCTGCTGCAGGTGCCGATCACGCTCTCCTTCGCGCCCTCCCACGGCACGCGCCTGCAGGCGCGGGTGGCAGTGCTGATGCGGTGAGTTTCACAAGGTCGCCAGCAGCTCATCGAGCCCGGCGAGCACGTCGAGGTTCGACGCTGTCAGGCAGCGATGCTCTCGCGACAACGACCACCTGACCGCGGCCAACCCCGAGGACATCCTGATCTGACCCGGGTT
>WQXW01000065.1 GCA_009781575.1 Solirubrobacterales bacterium | reverse complement strand
GGCAGGCAGCGGCGCCCACCTCCCGGGACCCGCGGCCAGCCGCCAAGCCTGGAGCGCCCCGGGGCGCAGCGGCCGTGGCGGCGCGTCGCACCAAGCTACTCCGGTTAGATGGATACCCCACTTAAAACAAAACACCGAACGGACGGTGCTCGACCGGGCTCCGCTGGAGCAGCGCCGCCGGTGCGCGGGCTCGGGCCCGGGAAAGCTCGGGACTGGGCTATACTAACTTCAGTTTCGTAACCTCATATGGAGTCGATATCGATGCCATCGCCCGAACCACAGCAGCCGCAGCCGCAGCAGACCGACACGAGGCCGCTCCTGCGGCTGATACCCCTCGACGACACCGTGGTGTTTCCCAGCATGGGCATCACGCTCACGGTGGACCCCGGCGAGGACGAGCGCGTGGTGCTGGTGCCGCGCCACGAAAACGAGTTCCTGGAGGTGGGCACGGTCGCGGAGGTGTCCGATCGCGTGCGCTTGCCGGGTGGCGGGCGCGCGGTGGCGCTCACCGGGCAGCATCGCGCGCTGATCGGCGCCGCCCAGACCGGGCCCGAGGGGGAGCTGCGGGTCGAGGTCGACGAGCGGCCCGACGAGGTGCCGGTCGACCGGCGCACGCGCGAGCTGGAGCGCGAATACCGCGCGGTGGTCGAGGAGATCCTCGAGCTGCGCGGCGACGACGGGCGGATCGCCGCGTTTCTGCGCGCGATCGTCGAGCCCGGGCCGCTGGCCGACTCGGCCGGCTACTCGCCCAACCTGGGATACGAGCAGAAGGTCGAGCTGTTGCGCACGCTCGAGGTCACCGACCGCCTCGAGCTGGCGGTCAAGCTGCAGCGCGAGAGCCTCGCCGAGCTGCAGGTGCGCCGGCGCATCCGCGAGGACGTGCAGGAGGGCGCCGAGAAGCAGCAGCGCGAGTACTTCCTGCGCAAGCAGATGGAGTCGATCCGCAAGGAGCTCGGCGAGGACGAGGGGTCGATCGCGGAGGAGTACCGCGCCAAGATCGACTCCGCCGAGATGCCCGAGGAAGTCGAGGCGCAGGCGCTCAAGGAGCTCTCGCGCCTGGAGCGCATGGGCGAGCAGACGGGCGAGTCCTCCATGATCCGCACATACCTCGACTGGTTGATCGCGGTGCCGTGGGCCAAGCGCTCCGAGGAGCACCTCGATCCGGTGGCCGCGCGCGAGGTGCTCGACCGCGACCACGCCGGCCTGGAGGATGTGAAGGACCGCGTGACCGAGTATCTGGCGGTGCGCAAGCTGCGCGCCGACCGCGGCATCGAGGCCGACCCCAAGTCGGGCGCGATCCTCACGTTGATCGGCCCGCCCGGCACCGGCAAGACCTCGATCGGCGAGTCGATCGCGCGCGCCACCGGCCGCGAGTTCGTGCGCATGTCGCTGGGCGGCGTGCGCGACGAGGCCGAGATCCGCGGTCACCGGCGCACCTACATCGGCGCGCTGCCCGGGCGGCTGGTGAGGGCGCTGCGCGACGCCGGCACGATGAACCCGGTGATCCTGCTCGACGAGGTCGACAAGGTGGGCGCCGATTGGCGCGGCGATCCCTCCGCCGCGCTGCTGGAGGTGCTGGATCCCGCCCAGAACCACTCCTTCCGCGACCACTACCTCGATGTGGAGCTGGACCTTAGCCAGGTGATGTTCCTGGCCACCGCCAACGTGCCCGACACGATCCCCGGGCCGCTGCTGGACCGCATGGAGGTGATCCGCTTCGACGGCTACACCAGCGAGGAGAAGCTGGCGATCGCCCGCGGCTATCTGTGGCCGCGCCAGCGCGACCGCAACGGGCTGCGCGACGACGAGGTCGCGATCTCCGATGAGATGTTGCGCACGGTGATCGCCGAGTACACGCGCGAGGCCGGCGTGCGCAACCTCGAGCGCGAGCTGGGCCGGCTGCTGCGCAAGACCGCCACCAGGATCGCCTCCAGCGAGGTGGAGCCGCCGATCGAGATCGACCTCGAGCAGGTGCGCGACGCGCTGGGACGCCAGCGGTTCTTCCAGGAGTCCGCGATCCGCACGGCGGTGCCCGGCGTGGCCACCGGCCTGGCGGTGACCGGCACCGGCGGCGATGTGCTGTTCGTGGAGGCCACCGAGATGAAGAGCTCCCGCTCCGGCGTGGGCGGGCTCACGCTCACCGGCCAGCTGGGCGACGTGATGAAGGAGTCCGCGCAGATCGCGCTCTCCTATGTGCGCGGTCACGCCGAGGAGCTCGGCATCGAGCCGGGCTCCTTCGAGGGGCACGAGTTCCACGTGCACGTGCCCGCCGGCGCGATCCCCAAGGACGGCCCGAGCGCGGGCGTCACGATGGTGACCGCGCTGGCCTCGCTGCTCACCGGGCGGCCGGTGCGCCACACCGTGGGCATGACCGGCGAGGTCACGCTCCAGGGGCGGGTGCTGCCGATCGGCGGTGTCAAGCAGAAGGCGCTCGCCGCGCACGCCGCCGGCCTCACCGATGTGATCCTGCCCGAGCGCAACCGCGGCGACCTGGACGAGATCCCCGAGGAAGTGCGCAACCAGATGAGCTTCCACCTGGTGATGACCGTGCAGGAAGTGCTCGACAAGGCGCTCGAGCCCCAGCCAAATGTCGCGCGCATCTCGTAGATGCCAGCCGGTGCCCGCGCAGGTCCGCCGCACGGCGGAGCTGCTCGAGCGCCGCTGGCAGCTGTCGATCCTCTACGCCGCGCTCAGCGGCGCGATCCGCTTCAGTGAGTTCGCCGACGCGATCGCCGGCATCTCGCCGCGCATGCTCTCCGAGCGCCTGCGCGAACTGGAGGGCGCCGGCCTGATCGCGCGCGCGGTGCTGCCCACCAGCCCGCCCACCGTCGAGTACCGCCTCACCGCGCGCGGACGCCGGCTGGGGCCGATCATCGAAGCGATGCGCGCCTACTCCGAAGCGCCCCTGGGGTCCGGGCGCCCGAGCGATTAGCCTTTCCGATCAGCGCTCGTCGAGCGTGGTGGCCAGCACCTCGCGGTGCGTCGGCTCCGCTTGCCTCTGCGCCTCCCTGCCGGCGTCGGTGACGCACGCCCAGATGCCCCGGCGGTCGTGGTTGCAGATCGCGCGCTCGGCCAGCCCGGCCTCCTCCAGGCGCCCGACCAGGCGCGAGAGCGCGCTCTGGCTCAGGTGGATCTCGTCGGCCAGCTCCTGCATGCGGCGGTGCCCCTCCTCGGACTCGACGAGGCGCTGAAGCACCTCGTACTCGCTGAGCGAGAGCTGGTGGCCGCACTGGAGCGCGTCCTCGAGCGCCTCGCTGACCCGCGCGTGCGCGCTCATCAGCTCGCGCCATTCGGCCTGCAGGTCACGGGTCTCAGTGACGTTTGCCACGAGGCCAATTGTAGCCGAAAACGGACCTGGGCAACTTTTGCTTGCACAAAGCTTGCATGTGCATATAATGCACGGGCAACGACCCCGCGACTCCGGAGGAGCCCATGCCCGCCATCGCCGCACCTCGCCAGATCGATCGATTCGACGCCCTCGCTTGGGCCGCCCTGTTCGTGCTGTCGGGCGCGATCTTCCTCGACGCGCTCGACGTGTCGATGGTTGGGATCGCGCTGCCCAGCATCCGCAAGGACCTCAGCATGTCCACCACCTCGCTGCAGTGGGTGGTCAGCGCGTACGTGCTGGGCTACGGCGGTCTGATGCTGCTCGGCGGCCGCGCCGCGGATCTGCTCGGCCGCCGGCGCGTGTTCCTGGCGTCGCTGGGGGTGTTCGTGCTCGCCTCCGCGCTCGGCGGGTTCGCCAGCGATGGATCGCTGCTGATCGCCACGCGCTTCATCAAGGGCGTGAGCGCGGCCTTCACGGTGCCCACCGGCCTGTCGATCATCACCACGACCTTCGCCGAGGGGCCCGCGCGCAACAAGGCGCTCTCCATCTACACCGCCACCGCCGCCAGCGGCTGGTCGCTCGGACTGGTGTTCGGCGGCGCGCTCACCCAGATCGGCTGGCGGTGGACCTTCTTTCTGCCCGTCCCGTTGGCGCTCGTGATCCTGGCGGCCGCGCGCCGCTCGCTCGCGCCCGACGCGGGCTCCGCGCCTGGCCTGCGCGCGCTGCGCCGCTTCGACGTGCCCGGCGCCGCGACGATCACCGCCGCGATGCTGCTGCTCGTGTACACGGTCGTCTCGGCGCCCACCCACGGTTGGGGATCGGCCCGCACGCTGCTGTCGTTTGTGGCGGTCGCCGCCCTGACCGCGCTCTTCGCGATGATCGAGCGACGCAGCCACGAACCGCTGGTGCGACTCGGCATCCTGCGCTCCGGACCGCTCGTGCGCGCGAACCTCGGCGCGATGGCGGTGGTCGGCGGCTGGTTCGGCGTGCAGTTCATCACCACGCTCTACTTCCAGCAGCTGCGCGGCTGGTCGCCGATCGAAACCGCGCTGGCGTTCCTCCCCGCCGGGATCCTGGTCTCACTCGGCGCGCCCCAGGCGGGCAGGATCGTCGACCGATTCGGCACCACCCGCCCGATCGCGGCCGGCATGCTGTCGTTCGTGGTCGGGTACGTGCTCTTCCTCGGCCTTCACCTCAACTCGCCCTACTTCGCCGCGATCCTGCCCACGATCCTGCTGGCGGGCGCCGGCTTCATGCTCGCCTACGGGCCGCTCAACATGGCGGCCACCGCGGGCGTGGCCGACCACGAGCAGGGGCTCGCGTCGGGGCTGGTCAACACCTCCTTCCAGGTGGGGGGCGCGATCGGGCTGGCGATCGTGACAGCCGTGATCAGCTCGGCCAGCGCCTCCTCCGGCGCGCCCGCCGGCAGCTCGCGCGCGCTGTTGCACGGCTACCAGGCGGGCCTGGTCGTGTCGGTGATCATCGCCCTGCTCGGTCTGCTCGCGACCCTCTGGGGCCCGGCGCGCGCCCACCTGCCGGCCCGCGTGGCCCTGAGATCGTCAGACTGATCCATCCGTGATCACCCGACAGATCGGAGCTCGAAATGCCCACGGTAGAGAGCAAGCTCCCGCTGCGAGCCGCGATGGAGGCTCGCGATCGACGCGCCGTCGTGGAGGCGTTCGCCGAGGACGGCGTGCTGCGCTCCCCCTTCACCGACAACCTGGCCTTCGAGGGTCGCGCGCAGATCGACACGCTCGTCGGCGTGATCCTCGACGCGCTGGGCGATTTCACCTACACCGATGAGCTGCACGGCGATCGTGTGGCGGTGCTCGTGGGCCACGCCCGCGTCGACGGCCTGCGAGTGCAGTTCACCGATTATCTGAGGCTGCGCGACGACGGTCTGATCGAGGAGATGACCGTCTTCTTCCGCCCGTTGCCCGCGAGCACCGCCGCGATGCGACGCATCGGGGAGGGGCTCGGCCGCCGCAAGAGCGACATGCGCGCGCGCGTGCTCAACTCGATGGTCGCGCCGCTGGCGTTCATGTCGCGGACCGGCGACCGCGTGGGGGTGCGGTTGCTGAAGCCCTGACCCCCACGCATCCACGCCCACGCATCAGTGGTTCTCCCGGACCCCTCTGCGGTCTTTCGCGCTGGCCGAAGCCGCGGCTGAGTGGCAGGCTGGGCGGGTCCAATGTGCCGCTGGCTCGCCTACACCGGCTCGCCGATACTGCTGTCCAGGGCGCTGTACACGCCCGCCCACTCGCTGATCGACCAGAGCCTGCACGCGCGGCTGGGCGCGGAGGCGACCAACGGCGATGGGTTCGGCATCGGCTGGTACGACGAGGTGAGCCCCGTGCCGGGCACCTTTCGCAGCGTCGAGCCGGCCTGGAACGATCGCAACCTGCGCGAGCTCGCCAACCACGTCGGCTCCCCACACTTCTTCGCCCACGTGCGCGCCGCGATCGGCTCGCCGGTGCAGCAGACCAACTGCCACCCCTTCCGCCACGAGCGCTGGCTGTGGATGCACAACGGGTTCATCGCCGAGCTGGCCTCGCTCAAGCGCGACCTGGTGCTCGCGGTCGATCCAGCGCTGTATCCGCAGATCGAAGGCGGCACCGACTCGGAGATCCTGTTCCACCTGGCGCTCAGCTTCGGCCTGCTCGACGACCCGCCGGCGGCGGTCGCGCGCGCGGTGGGGCTGGTGGAGAGCGTGGCGGCCGCGCACGGCGTCGCCGATCCGTTCCAGGGCACGCTCGCCACGACCGACGGCGAGCGCATGTGGGCCTTCCGCTACTCCAGCGCCGGACAGTCGCGCTCGCTCTACTACACCACCGACGTGCCCACCCTGCGCCGCCTCTACCCCGACGCGGAGATCGTGCACGAGCTCTCCTCCGACGCACGCCTGGTCGTGTCCGAGCCGATCGGCGAACTGCCGGGCGCGTGGCGGGAAATGCCCGAGGCGAGCTTCGCCGCGATCGCCGGCGGTCGCGACGAGGTGCACCCCTTCGCGCCCACTCCACCCTCGCGGGCCCCCGCCATCACATGAGTCGCGAGCGCTGGGTGGCTCACACAGCACGTGCGCACGTTGTGAGCCTGTCGCTCACGTCGGCCGCCGCTCGACGTGGCGCGGCAGCCCATCGTCCGGGATCCCCTCCCAGGACGCGGCGTAGGCGACGAACTGTCGCAATTCCGGTCGCACGCCCGGATCACCGTCGACGGCGCCCAGCCGCACCCCGGTCTTCGAGTGGTCCTTGGGATCGCGGGTGAAGATCGCCGAGCCGCACTCGCCGCAGAACCACTTCTCGTGCCCGTCGGGAGGTGTCCAGGCCCTCAGCGCCTGCTCGCCCTCCACGATTCGAAACGAGCCGGGCACGACGGTGGCGTTGGCCGACGCCGCGGTGCCGGTACGCCGCTGACAACGCGTGCAGTGGCAGTAGCGTGCGTCCAACAGCGGCTCGCTGATCTCGAAGCGCACGGCACCGCAGTTGCAGCCGCCGGTGAGGATGGGGCTCACAAGGCAGATCCTACGAAACCACACGATTCGTCCGCGCTGTCGCGGACAAAGTATCGGGGCGGCCGGATTTGAACCGGCGACCTTTCGGCCCCAAACCGAACGCGATACCAGGCTTCGCCACGCCCCGAGCTGTCGCCGAGTCTATCGCCAATCCCCTTTCACGCGGTCGATCCAAGCCTGCACCCGCGCACGAAGGAGCGTGTCGTGCACCAGTGCCGTGATGACTCCATGCCGAGAGCGCCAGTTACGCCCTGCGAGCCTGTTGCTGTTCGACTTCCGCTGAAGTCTGATCGCACCCCGCTCGATCCCCAGCAGCTCTCCCCAGAATTCGCACAGCTCGGTAAGGTCCTGGTCAGCGTGATACTGGATGGAGAAGCGAACGGGCTTATCCGAGAGCGCACGCAGCCATCGCGTGGACACGCACATGACCGCGGGGTCCGAGTTGCAGATGGCGACCCTGTTGCGGTTGCGCTTGAATCCCTCTCCCACATACAGGCACACGAAGTCGCGGAACGTGGGATCGGCCGCGAGGCTGTCGAATTCCTCCGCGCCCTGGCGGTAGGCCTCTTCACGCAGCAACCGATACTTGCGCTGCGCCGCAGGACTGCCCTTGCGCTGCCCCGACTCCGGCCATTCGCCGCCGGGCCCGGACCCCGGGATCGGCATGTCCCTCACCCAGTAGTAGATCGTGCTGCGCGACAGCGCGAGGCGCTCGGCGAGCTGGTCGATCGTCAACTGCCGCTCGCTCCTGAGCTTGCGCGCCTTCCGGCGAAGATGTGGAGCGTGCGCCATGGGAACACATGTTCGCATCTGGCGCGGACAGCACGTTGTCGCCTGGCCGGACAGAACATTGCGCCTTGGCAACCACGTGTCACCAGCGCGTTCGACCGGCCGACGCTGGCATGAGAGACGGCTCACACGCACGGCGCCTCGCCCCGCCGCATCGCCCGCTGCTAGGGTCCGCCACCGCCATGGCCGACGTCCAGCCGCTGCGCGCGCTTCACTACGATCCCGCGGTCGTCGGCTCGCTGGCCCACGTCACCGCGCCGCCATTCGACGTGATCGACGAGCGTCAGCGCGCCGCGCTGCTCGCGCGCTCGCCCTACAACGTGGTCGCGATCGACCTGCCCCGCGATGAGGGCGACCCCTACGCCGCGGCCGGCCGCCTGCTCGGCGAGTGGCAGGCGCGGGGCGCCGTGGTGCGCGACCCCGAGCCCGCGCTGTGGGCCTACAGCCAGGATTACGCCGGCCCCGACGGCACCGCGCGCTCGCGTCGCGGCTTTCTCTGCCGCGTGCGCATAGAGGAGTACGGGCCCGGGCGCGTACGCCCGCACG
>WQXW01000064.1 GCA_009781575.1 Solirubrobacterales bacterium | reverse complement strand
GGCCAACTCCGGTGCCCGTGGCTCGTTCAAGCAGATCCGCCAGCTGGCGGGGATGCGCGGCCTGATGGCCAACCCCAAGGGTGAAATCATCGAGCGCCCGATCAAGTCGAACTTCATGGAGGGTCTGTCGGTGCTGGAGTACTTCATCTCCACTCACGGCGCGCGCAAGGGGTTGGCCGACACCGCGCTGCGCACCGCCGACTCCGGTTACCTCACGCGGCGCCTGGTGGACGTCTCCCAGGATGTGATCATCCGCGAGGTCGACTGCGGCACCGAGGAGCACATCGAGGTGCCGCTCTTCGACGAGCGCGGCGAGCCGTCCGAGGGCGTGGTGGGGCGCGTGGCGGCGCGCGACATAAAGACCAAGCGCGGGCGCATGCTGGTGGAGCGGGGCGCCGAAATCGGCCGCCCCGAGCTGGATGAGCTGGCCAAGGCGTTCCACGACGATCGCGAGAAGGGCGCGGCGGTGGACGTGCCGGTGCGCTCGGTGCTCAAGTGCCAGGCGCACACCGGCGTGTGCCAGCGCTGTTACGGGCGCGCGATGGCCACCGGCCAGCTCGCCCAGATCGGCGACGCGGTGGGCATCATCGCGGCGCAGTCGATCGGCGAGCCCGGCACCCAGCTGACCATGCGCACCTTCCACACCGGCGGTGTGGCGGGCGCCGACATCACCCACGGCCTGCCCCGCGTGGTGGAGCTGTTCGAGGCGCGCAAGCCCGAGGGCCTGGCCAAGATCGCCGAGCACGACGGGGTGGTGTCGATCGAAGAGTCCGACAAGGCGCTGACCGTGGTGATCACCGACCCCGCCGGCGAAGAGCACCGCCACGCCTTCCCGCGGCGCACACGGCTGTTCGTCTCGCCCCGCCAGCGGATCGAGGCCGGCACGCAGCTGAACGAGGGCTCGCTCTACCCCCACGAGCTGTTGGCGATCCGCGGGCGCACCGAGACCGAGCAGTACCTCGTGCACGAGGTGCAGGAGGTCTACAAGTCCCAGGGCGTGGACATCAACGACAAGCACATCGAGCTGATCGTGCGCCAGATGCTGCGCAAGGTACGGGTCGACCAGAAGGGCGACACCGAATACCTGCCCGGCCAGTTCGTGGACCGCTTCGAGTTCGCCCGGGTCAACGGCGACATCGCCGCCAAGGGCGGGGAGGCGGCCCAGTTCGAGGACATCATCCTGGGCATCACCAAGGCGTCGCTGAACACCGACTCCTTCCTCTCGGCGGCCTCCTTCCAGGAGACCACCAAGGTGCTCACCGACGCCGCGCTGGAGGGCAAGATCGACCGACTCAACGGCCTCAAGGAGAACGTGATCATCGGCAAGCTGATCCCCGCCGCGACCGGCCTGAAGCGCTACCGCCGCATCGAGATCGAACCGGCCGAGCCGCTGCCGCGGGCGATCGACACCGTGGGCCTGCTGGACCACGACGAGATCGCCGCCGAGCTCGGCCTCGACGAGCGCGAGCGCATGGCCGGCGCCGGCAGGTACGGCGAGGAGTTCGACGCCGACCTGGCCTCGCTGGAGAAGATCGGAGCCGGCGACGGCGACGGCGGCTTCGTGGAGGAGCTGGCCGACATCGAGCTGCCCGACGAGCAGGACACCAAGTAGCGCGCCGCGCGCGCCCACAGAAAAGACCGCACGTCCCCCGCTGCTCGAGCTGCAGGCGGGCGCCCCCTCCAGCGGTGCCGCTCGATCGAGCAGCGGGCGTTGCGTGTTTTGTTTTTTGGATTGGTTCCGCGCGGAACGAATCCTCTTTTTGAATCCACCAGCTGCGCCTCTGACAGGCGTGTTCGCCGGGTGGTGCGGGAGCGCTCCCGCGCTACCCTCACCAGGTCGTGGTGTTGGGGCAGGGTGTATGCGGGGCTCCGAGCTGACCCGGAGGTCGCTGCTGGCCGCGCTGGCCGGCGCGGGTGTGGCGCACCTCGCCGAATCGCCCGCGCGCGCCCTGGGCGCGCTCACCGGCCACGGTGCGCGCCAGTGGGGCTCGGGGGCGCGATCCGGCGGTGCGCCGGTTGCGGCGATCGACCGCGGCTCGCGCGGTGCGCCCGTGCTCTTCGAGGAGCGCCTGGGCACGGTGGCCGGCGAGGTCGCCGTGCGGGCCCGCGCGCCGTTTGCGCTGGTCGGGGTCCAGTGGCGCGGCGCGCCCCACGCCGGCCTGTGGCTGCGCACCGCGCCCGCGCCGGGCCGCTGGAGCCGCTGGGCGCGGGCCTCTCACAGCGGCCACGGCCCCGACGGCGCGGAGGCCCAGCGCGCACGCGCCGCGCTCGACGGCCGGAGCACCGCAGAACCGCTGTGGTGCGGCGGTGCGCGCCTCGTGCAGCTGCGTACCGCCACGCCCCTGCGGGACGTGAGCCTGCACTTCGTGGACCCCGGCGGCGTGGACCCCGGCGGTGTGGGCTCCGGCGGCGTGGACCCCGGCGCCGCGGCGCGCTCCCCCCGCGCGCTGGCGGCCGGGGGTCTCCCCCTGGCGGAGCCTCTGCTGGACGCGGGCCCCGGACAGCCACCGATCATCGCGCGCGCGGCGTGGGCTCACGGCTCCTCGCCGCCGAGCGTGACCCCCGAATATGGGCGTGTGCAACTCGCGTTTGTGCACCACACCGAGAATCCCAACGGCTACTCCGCGGCGGAGGTGCCGGCGATGCTGCGGGCGATCTATGTGTTTCACCGCTTCGTGAGGGGCTGGGACGACATCGGTTACAACTTCGTGATCGACACGTTCGGGCGCATCTTCGAGGCGCGCGCGGGCGGTATCGACGAGCCGGTGGTCGGCGCGCAGGCGGGCGGCTACAACCTGGTGTCCACCGGTGTGGCGGTGCTGGGCGACTTCATGAGCGTGCCCATCTCGGCCGCCGCGCAGGGCGCGCTCGGGCGCCTGCTGGCGTGGAAGCTCTCGTTGCACGGCGTGCCGATCGAGGGCCGCGCAACCGTGCGGGTCGATCCCGCGGGCGCCGTGTGGAGCCGCTTTCCCGGCAACGCGCGGGTCACGCTGCCCACCGTGGCCGGTCACCGCGACGCCGACACCACCGACTGCCCCGGCAATGCGCTCTACGGCCAACTGCCCGCGCTTCGCCACCGCGCCGCCGCTCTCGCGGGCCGCCCGCTGCGCCTCACGCTGGCCGCGGTGGGCGCGCCGCGGAGGGTTCCGGCGAGCGCACCGCCCGCCACGGCGCCGCTGGGCGCAACTCCACCCGCCACCACGCCACCCGTCACGCCCTCTCCACCGGAGCTCTCACAGCAGGTGGAGGGCGCGTTGACATACCTCGACGGCCGGCCGCTGGCCGGTGTGAGCGTCGAGATCCAGGCGCGCGTGGTCGCCCACCGCGGCGAAGTGGTGAAGGAGCGCACCGTCGCGATGGCCGGCACCGACGGGCGCGGGCGCTTCCAGGCGAGCCTGCCGGTACGCGCGCACGCCGCGGGGCACGCGCACGCCAGGCACGCGCACGCGCACGCGCACGCGCAGCACGCCGGGCCCACGACGTGGCTGCGCGCGCTGTGGTCGGGCTCGCACGGGGTGCCGGCGGCGGTGTCGGCGCCGGTGGGGCTCTCCGCGGAGCTGCTCCCCGGGGCGAGGTCCGCTCGGCCGATGGTGGGCCCGGGGGTGTGGCGCGCGCCCATCGGCGCCGGCGCGCGGCCTTGAACACACATGTCGCAGGCGCCGTTGGGGGATTCAAAAAGAGGATTCGTTCCGCGCGGAACGAATCCAAAAAACAAAACACGCAACGGCCGGCGCTCGACCGGCGCCGCTGGAGGCCGAGCCCGAGCCCGCGAGCCCGAGCCGCGAGCCCGAGCCGCGAGCTGGCGTGCCGGCGAGCTGGTGAGCGGTGGTCAGGCGTGCGGGGGGCGCTCGTGCGGCGCCATCTGCCGCGCCCAGCCCATCAGCAGCTGGGCCTCTGGGGCGGTGAGGCCGAGATGGGGGAGGGTGGGCACGAGCAGTGTGTGCGCACCGCGGGCCGCGGCCCACGCGTGGCAGTCCTCGTTGAACGCGTCGTCGACCCACGCGAGCGCGCGCGCGCCGGCGTGGCGCTCGATCGCGTCGAGCTTCCAGTGGGCATGCGCGGGCCGTGGCGCGCGCTCGAAGCTGATCACCGGCAGCGAGTGGGGCAGGCCCAGCAGGTGGGGCAGGTACTCATTGGCCCGCTCCTCCCAGCCGGTCGCCCAGACCAACTCGAAGCGCGTGGCCAGCGCGCGCAGGTGTCGGCCGGCCTCGGCGGAGATGAAGTGGGGTATGCCGTCGACGTGCTGGAAAGAGCCCTCCGGGCGGCGCTCGGGCGAGATGGGGAAGAGCGAGATCACGCCGTCGACATCGACCATCAACAGTGGCCGCTCGCCCCGCGCGTGGCGCGCGCTCACCGCGCGGCCGGGGCCCACCGTGTCCCTCCGCCGGGGTGTGGGTTCTTTAGGTTCCGCACAGGTTGCGCTCGCTAATCTGCCGACTCCAGCCGACGACCGCACGGCTCCCCCGCTCGCCGCCGACGGCCGACTGGAGGAAGGGTAGCCGTCGCCGGCAGCGCGCACACGCGCCGGCGGGCAACGAAAAAACGACGGCTCTCCTCTCACCACCCCCACGCCAACCGACCCCGAACCGCCAGCCATCCCCGTGACCCTGCCCGTGGGCATCCTCCTCTCGTTGGCCTGCGCGTTCGTGGCCAACCTGGGCTTCTTCTACAAGTACCGCGGCGCCAACTCGGTGGCGCGGGTGCAGGTGCGCCGGCCGTGGCGCTCGGCGCGCGCGCTGTACTCCTCGCGCTGGTTCGCGCTGGGCATGGGCATCGCGTGCGTGAGCTGGGGGTTGCACGTGGCGGCGCTGGCGCTGGCGCCCATGTCGGTGGTCCAGGTGGCGCTCGCAGCGGGCGTGGTGCTGATCGCGGTGATGGCCGAGCGGCTCTTCGGTTTTGCGGTGGGCGTGCGCCAGTGGATCGGCCTGTGGCTGACCGCGGCGGCGCTGGTCACGCTGGGCCTGACCGTGCCGGCGATGCACGGCGCGCACTCGCACTTTTCGCAGGCCGCGATGATCGCCTTCGAGGCGGGCCTCTTCGGCGTGGGTGGCCTGCTGATCATGGGCCCCCGCATGGGCGGCCGGCGCGAGCACCACGGGGTGATGCTGGGCGCCGCCGCGGGTGTGCTGTTCGGCGTGTCGGACACCGCGATCAAGGCGCTGACCGGCATCGCGGGCGCACACGGCGCGCTCGCGCTCGCGCTCAGCCCGTGGCTGGCGGTGGCCGTGGCGGCGTCGATCCTCGCCTTCTTCGCCTCCGCCAGGGGCCTGCAGGATGGCGAGGCGGTGCCGGTGATCGCGGTCACCGGGACCGCGGCCAACATCGCCGGCATCGCCGGCGGGATCCTCGTGTTCGGCGATCCCATGGCGGCCAGCCCCGCGGGCGTGGTGCTCCAGAGCGTGGCGTTCGTGCTGGTGGTGGTGGCGTCGGCGCTGATGCCCGCGCCGGTGCGCGCCGCAGGCCTGGCCGGCGCCGGGGGCGCCGGCGCCGGGGCCCAGGCGTAGGCGCCCGGGCAGGCGCCCCCGCCGAGGCGCAGGGGACGCAGGGGCGCAGGCGCAGGCGCGTGCGGAGGGCGCTTGCCGCCTACCGCGGGCCACGCCGCTGCTACCATCCCGGCCCGGATGCCGACCACAAGCCAGCTCGTGCGCAAGGGCCGCGTGGCCCCGAAGAAGAAGCTCGCCACCCCCGGCCTGAAGTCGGGCAAGGGGCGCAAGAAGAAGGTGGCCGCGCCCCAGCGGCGGGGCGTGTGCACGCGCGTGTACACCACCACCCCCAAGAAGCCCAACTCGGCGCTGCGCAAGGTCGCGCGGGTGCGCATCTCGGGCTCGATCGAGGTGACCGCGTACATCCCCGGCGAGGGCCACAACCTGCAGGAGCACTCGGTGGTGCTGGTGCGGGGCGGCCGGGTCAAGGACCTGCCGGGGGTGCGATACAAGGTGGTGCGCGGCACGCTCGACGCGGCCGGCGTGAGCGACCGCAAAAAGGCGCGCTCGCAGTACGGGGTCAAGAAGAAGTAGCGATGCCGAGGCGCGCAGCCGCACAGGTGCGTCCGGTGGAGGCGGACCCGCTCCACCGTTCCAAGCTGGTCCAGCAACTGATCAACAAGGTGATGCTGGACGGCAAGAAGTCGGTGGCCGAGCGAATCGTGTACGACGCGCTGGCGATCCTGGGCGAGCGCACCGACCAGGACCCGGTGGACGCGTTGGAGAGCTCGATCAGGGCGCTCACCCCCACCCTGGAGGTGCGCTCGCGCCGTGTGGGCGGCGCCACCTACCAGGTGCCGGTGGAGGTGCCGGCGCGCCGCGCACGCACGCTTGCCGTGCGCTGGCTCGTCGAATTCGCCCGCCAACGGCGCGAGAAGACCATGGCGCAGCGCCTCGCCAACGAGCTGAGCGACGCCGCCTCCCAGCAGGGCGGCGCGTACAAGCGCAAGGACGACATCTACCGCATGGCGCAGGCCAACAAGGCCTTCGCGCACTACCGCTGGTAGCGCCCCCATTGGGTACGCGGTTGTGCGGGGTCCCGCATGCGGGACCCCGGGACCAGCCGCATGCGGCTGGTCCGCGGGCCGCACATGTGCGGCCCGCTGGGGAGCGTGCATGCACGCTCCCCCGGCCGGCGCATGCGCCGGCCGCAACGCATGAACGGGCGCACACTCCGCCGCGGCGATGCCGGTCGTCCCGAGCAGCGTCCGTGTCGTGTTTTGTTTTGAGGATTCGTTCCGCGCGGAACGAATCCTCTTTTTGAATCCCCCAACGGCGCCGGCGACAGGTGTGTTCGACGGCGCTGGTTTTCCGCGTACATGCTGCTGTGGGCGCTAGGCTGAGCTTGGCGCCCGCAGCGCACCGGATGGCCGGAGCGCTGCGCTCCCGTGAGCAGTGGGCTCCGGCGAGCCCGGGGCCCCACGCAGGATCATTCGGCACCCCCCAACGACCTCGAGAGCGCGCGCGAGCATGAACACCGACACGGCCGACACCGCCGACACGCAGGCGCCCGCCGACACCCGCCTGCGCGGCGGCGCGGCGACGGGGGAACACGGCGAGGATCCCGATCGCATCCCCACCCACGTGTGGGTCGTCTCCGGCGTGGTGATCCTCGGGATGATCATGTCGATCCTCGACACCACGATCGTGAACGTCGCGCTGGACACGCTGGGACGCGACCTGCACAGCCCGATCTCGCAGGTCCAGTGGGTGATCACCGGCTATATGCTGGCCCTGGCCGCGGTCATCCCCGTGACCGGCTGGGCGGCGCGCCGCTTCGGCGCCAAGCGGGTGTACATGAGCTCGCTCGTGCTGTTCACAGCCGGCTCGGCCGCGTGCGGGCTCTCCGGCTCACTGGCCACGCTGGTCGTTTTCCGCGTGCTCCAGGGCGTGGGCGGCGGCATGATCATGCCGGTCGCGCAGCTGATCATGGCCCAGGTCGCGGGACCCAAGCGCATGGGACGGGTGATGGGTGTGGTCGCGATGCCCGCCATGCTGGCCCCGATCCTCGGGCCGGTGGTGGGCGGGGTGATCCTGCAGGGCCTGCACTGGTCGTGGATCTTCTTTGTCAACGTGCCCGTTGGCGCGGTGGCGTTCGCGCTGGGCTGGCGCCTGCTGCCCCACACCGACTCCGGCGAGGCCGGGCGCCTGGACCTGGTGGGGCTCGCGCTGATGCCCACCGGCGCGGCCGCGCTCGTGTACGGTCTCTCCCAGCTGGGCTCCGGCGCCAGCATCGGCTCGCTCGAAGTGCTGGGGCCCGCGATCGGCGGGGTGCTGCTGCTGGTCGCCTTCTGCCTGCACGCGCTGCGCGCCAAGCGGCCGCTGCTGGACATCAGGCTGTATGCCAACCGCGTATTCGCCGGCGCCTCGCTGACCACCTTCGGGCTTGGCGCGGCGCTCTTTGGCGCGATGATCCTGGTGCCCCTCTACTACCAGAACGTGCGCCACCTGAGCGTGATCGACACCGGCCTGCTCAACGGCCCCCAGGGGATCGGCGCGCTGGTCGCCATGCCGATCGCCGGCCGCCTGACCGACCGCTTCGGCGGCGGGCGCATCGCGATCATCGGCGTCTCGCTGCTGTGCCTCTCCACGGTGCCAATGGCCTTTGTCGGCGCGCACACCTCGATCGTGCTGATCTCTGTGGTGCTGCTGGTCAGGGGCGTGTCCATCGGCATGTCGTTCATGCCCGCCATGAGCGCCGCGTTCGCCGCGATGCGCCCCGAGCAGCTCTCCGACGCCACCCCCCAGATGAACGTGCTCCAGCGGCTGGGCGGCGCGATCGGCACCGCCGTGCTGGCGGTGGTGTTGCAACGCGCCACCGCCGGC
>WQXW01000063.1 GCA_009781575.1 Solirubrobacterales bacterium | reverse complement strand
TTCGGCATGGACCTCGAGTTCACCGAGGGCATGCAGTTCGACAAGGGCTACATCTCGCCCTACATGGTCACCGACCAGGACCGCATGGAGGCGGTGCTCGAGGAACCCTACATCCTGATCGCCAACCAGAAGATCGGCTCCGTGCGCGACCTTTTGCCGGTGCTGGAGCAGGTGATCCAGAGCGGCAAGCCCCTGTTGATCATCGCCGAGGACGTGGAGGGCGAGTCGCTGGCCACGCTGGTGGTCAACAAGCTGCGCGGCACCTTCACCGGTGTGGCGGTCAAGGCGCCGGGCTTCGGCGATCGCCGCAAGCGCATGCTCGAGGACATCGCGATCCTCACCAACGCCGAGGTGATCACCGAGGAGATGGGGCTCAAGCTGGAGAACACCCAGGTCGCCCAGCTCGGCCGCGCGCGGCGCGTGGTCGTGGCCAAGGACACCACCACGATCGTCGACGGCGCCGGTGAGTCGGAGGCGATCAAGGGCCGCATCAACCAGATCAAGGCGGAGATCGAGAACACCGACTCCGACTTCGACCGCGAAAAGCTCCAGGAGCGGCTGGCCAAGCTCTCCGGTGGCGTGGCCGTGGTCAAGGTCGGCGCCGCCACCGAGACCGAGATGAAGGAGCGCAAGCACCGCGTGGAGGACGCGCTGCAGGCCACGCGTGCCGCGCTGGAGGAGGGCATCGTGCCCGGCGGCGGCGTCGCGCTGCTGCAGGCGTCCTCCTCGATCACGGTCAACGGCGACGACGACGACGAGCGCACCGGCGCGCGCATCGTGCTCCGCGCGCTCGAGGAGCCGCTGCGCCAGATCGCCGAGAACGCCGGCCTGGAGGGCTCGGTGGTGGTCAACGACGTGCGCCACGCCGACAACGGCAAGGGCCTCGACGCGGCGTCCAACGAGATCGTCGATCTCGTGTCCGCCGGCATCATCGATCCCGCGATGGTCACGCGCTCCGCGCTGCAGAACGCGGCGTCGATCGCCAAGAACATCCTCACCACCGAGGCGATCGTGGCGGAGGTGCCCGAGAAGGAACCCGCCGCGCCCGGCGGCGGCGGCATGCCGGACATGAGCGGCATGATGTAAGCGCCCGCCGCGCCGCGGCGAGCAATCGAGATGTGACACGAGGGCCCGGCACGACGCCGGGCCCTCGTGCATCATCTGCGCGTGAGCAAGATCGCCGTGCGCACCCTCGCGGCCGTGCGCACCCTCGCGGCCGCGGCGCTGAGCGCCACGCTGGCCGTCGCGCTGGGCGCCGCCGCGCTCGCCCCGCCGTCTGGAGGGGCGGAACCGGGGGTGGTGTTGACCAGTGCCAGCACTCCCGGGCCCACCGCGCGCGCGGTGCGCAGGCTCGGCACGCACTGGGTGCGCGTGTTCTTGCTGTGGCGCGACTTCGAGCCCCAGCGGGGCGTGCTGTCGGCGGAAGAGTTCGCCGCGTTCGAGAAGCTCTTCTCCCGCCTGCCGCCCGGCACGAAGGTGCTGGCCGACGTGGTCGACGCGCCGCAATGGGAGACCGGCTCCTCGAACCCCAACGCGCCTCCCGCGAGCGACGCCGAATACGGCTCGTTCGTGCAGGCGCTCGCGCGCCACTTCGCCGGTCGTGTGGCGGCGTATGAGATCTGGAACGAGGAGGACCTGCCGGCGTGGTGGGTGGGCGCACCCGATCCCACCGCCTACACCGCGCTGCTGCGCGCCGCCTACCCCGCGATCAAGGCCGTCGAACCGAAGGCCACGGTGGTGCTGGGGGGGCTCGCGGGCAACGACTACCGTTTCCTCGAAGGGGTGTACGCCGCCGGGGGCAAGGGCTACTTCGACGCGGTCGGCGTGCACACCGACACCGCCTGCGACGTGCTCTCACCCTACGACTACGTGCGCGACGCCAACGGGCGCATCGATCCCGACGCGTTCCTGGGCTACCGCGAAGTGCACGCCACGATGCTGGCCCACGGCGAGCACAAGCCGATCTGGATGACCGAGCTGAGCTGGCGCACCACGCGCGCCGTATGCGGCGAAGGCGCGTTCGCCGGCCACAAGCCGGAGGGTGTCAGCGACCGCCGGCAGGCCGCCTACCTGTTGGCGGGCTACCACTGCCTCGCCCAGGCCCCGTACGTGCAGGTCGCGTTGTGGTTTGACCTGAAGGACGAAGGTTCGGTGCTCTCGGGCCTGATGAGCGCCAACGGCAGGCCCAAGCCCGCCTTCCACGCGATGCGTGAAGAGGCGCGCCACGGGGATCGTCTGCGCGGCTCCTGTGGGGTCGACATCGGACCGCCCGGCCACGTGCACCGGCGCCACCACCACAGGCGCCGGTAGCCGGCGTCACAGTATGGGTGCGTGCGGCTCCTCTGGAGGGACACCCCCGGAGCACGGCTCGGACGCCAACGGTATGACATTCTCGCCGGCAGGCGGTGGAGGCGTCGAGAGGGCCGGGTGTTCGTTTGTGCTTGCCGCTTTGATCAGCTTGATCAGTTGTGGCAAGCAGAAACAAATCCCCCACGCTCGCCGGGCGAGCCTCCGATCGCGCCGCTCCGACCACGATTGAACACGTGTGTGATCATTAGGATCGAAGCCCATCGCGCCCAGCTCGAGCACCGTTCGACCCGCTCGGGGGGTACCCGAGGCACTGGCGCGGGTCAGAGCGCTGCTCGAAGCCGCATCGGCCACGGTACGCCGCTCAAAAAACCGCTCGAGCAAGCGGAATCCTCGTCCCTCCAAGAGAGCCGCACCCTCACGGTATGGCGCTCGCCAACGCTTCACGGCCCAAGCGCCCCTATCGGGATGACCGTGATCCCATCATCCCGCATGTATCCGTATCCCGTCCCCACGATCACGCCCAGGGTCGCCGGGGCGCCGGAGCGCGCGGTGTCGATCTGCTCGGCGAATCTGCGCAGGTTGGCGGCGCCATGGTCCGCCTGCGCGGACCCCAGCTTGACCTCGAACGCGGCCCAGCGCCCATCGGCGGCCTGCACGATCGCGTCGATCTCCACGCCGCCGCTGTCGCGGTACTGCAGCACCTGAGCGTCCGCCGCCTGGGCGTAGACCCGCAGGTCACGCACGACCAGCGACTCGAACAGGAAGCCGAGCAGATTCATATCCCCCAGGAGCCGCTCTGGTGTGGCGCGCAGCGCCGCCACCGCCAGCGAAGGATCCACGAAGTGGCGCTTGACAGCCTGGCGCAGCGCGTATCTGGAGCGCAGATGCGGCGCCCAGGCCGGCTGGTCCTCGACCACCATGAGCCGCCTCAGCGCGTCGAGATACTCGCTGACAGTGTCGTCCTTCAGGGGCTCGCCAGCGCCCGCGGTGTCGCCAGCGCCCGCGGTGTCGCCAGCGCCCGCGGTGTCGCCAGCGCCCGCGGTGTCGCGCCGGCAAGCACGAGCTCAGGATCCACCGCCGCTGCCTGCCGTGCGCTCGCGTCGACGTCGAGCAGCGCCTCGCTGGCGGCGATCTGGCGCGCGGTGGCCGTCTTGCCACACGCCTTCGGACCCTCGATCACCACGGCGCCGGTCGCCCGCAGCCGACTCTCGAGCTCACCGTCGACAATGCGGCTCCGATATGCCCCCACCATCCTAACGGGGAGGTTATCGAACTTTCAGCGGGGAGATTGTGGAGGTTTCAGCGGGGAGATCGTGGAGATTGTCGAGATTGCGCGCTAACCAACGGCGCTGACCGGCCGCGGCGGCTCGCCCACGTACTTGGCGGTCGGCCTGATCAGGCGCGCCTCGCGCTTCTGCTCGAGGATGTGCGCCGACCAGCCCGCCACGCGCGCGCAGGTGAACATCGGGGTGAACAGCTCCGGCGGCACCTCCGCGAGGTCGAGCACCACCGCCGACCAGAACTCCACGTTGGTGGCCAGCGCGCGATCGGGCTTGCGCGCCTGCAACTCCTCCAGGGCGGCCTTCTCCAGCGCCTCCGCCGCGTCGAAGCGGGGCGAGCCCAGTTCGCGGCAGGTCCTGCGCAGCACGCGCGCGCGGGGGTCTTCGGCGCGGTAGATGCGGTGGCCGAAGCCCATCAGCCGCTCGCCGCGGTCGAGCGCCGCGCTCACCCACCCCTCCGCGTCGCCGCTCCGTTCGACTTCCTCCAGCATCTTCAGCACACGCGACGGCGCGCCGCCGTGCAGTGGGCCCGACAGCGCGCCCACCCCCGCCGACAGCGCCGCCGCGCAGTCCGCTCCGGTGGACGCCACGATGCGCGCGGTGAAGGTCGACGCGTTCATGCCGTGCTCCGCCGC
This sequence comes from Solirubrobacterales bacterium, assembly GCA_009781575.1. GTDB lineage: Bacteria > Actinomycetota > Thermoleophilia > Solirubrobacterales > Solirubrobacteraceae > Palsa-744. Next base: position 4,123 of record WQXW01000063.1, on the reverse strand, counting down.
CGAGATCCAGTAGGCGTCGATCGCCTTCGCGTGATCCGGATTGGCCTCACCGCGCCAGCGGATCAGGAAGCGCTCGGGGATCGAGCCCGCCTTGTCCACCTCCTCCTGGGGCACCGGCGGTTGGCCCGCGCCCCGCGCCGACTGGGCCACGAACGACAGCGCCATCACCGACGCGCGCGCCAGGTCCTCGCGCGCCTGCTCATCGGAGATGTCGATCAGCTGGCGAAAGCCCCACTCCGGCGCCAGCATCGCCAGTGCCGACTGCACATCCACGCGCGGGTCGCCCGAGCGCACCGTGAGCGGATGCGGTTGCGCCGGCGGCAGCCCCGGCTCGAAGCGCCCGTCCACCAGCAGCCCCCACACCCGCTCGTAGGGGACCACGCCCACGAGATCCTCGATGTCCACGCCGCGGTAGTGCAGCGCGCCGCCGGCCTTGTCGGGCTCCGCGATCTCGGTGGCGAACGCCACCACGCCTTCCAGCCCCGATTGGACCTCAGGAGCGGGGGCGGCGCTCGGGGGGGACTGAACCTGGCTCATGGCCCGCGTATCCTCGCAGGAATCGTCGCCGCGGTAGGCTCCCGCGCGTCGTGATCTCCGCGCGTGCGCCAATTGCAGGGAAGAGATGGCCGACCACGAGCTGATGTTCCGCCCCGCGCTGGAGCTGGCGCGCATGGTCCACTCCGGCGAGATCGCCGCATGCGAGCTCGTGGAGTGCTCGCTCGAGCGGATCGAGCAGCTCAACCCGGCCCTGAACGCATTCGTCCAGGTCGACGGCGAGCGCGCGTTGCGGGCGGCCGAAGAGATCTCACCGGGCGATGAGCGCCCCTTCGCGGGCGTGCCGATCGCGATCAAGAACAACCGCGCCGTGAGCGGCCTGCGCGCCACCCACGGCGCCGCGCTGCTCTCCCAGTATGTGCCCAACTACGACCACAACGTCACCCGCCGCCTGAAGGGCGCGGGCTTCATCGTGGTCGGCACCACCACGCTGCCCGAGCACGGCATCCTCCCCACCACCGAGCCCCAACTCTTCGGCGCCACGCGCAACCCGTGGGACCCCACGCGCTCGAGCGGCGGCTCCTCCGGCGGCTCCGCCGTGGCGGTCGCCGCGGGGATGGTGCCGGTGGCGCACGGCAACGACGGCGGGGGCTCGATCCGCATACCCGCCGCCTGCTGTGGGCTGGTGGGGCTCAAGCCCCAGCGCGGGCGCGTGTCGGTGGCGCCCGACCAGGGCGACTCCTTCTTCGGATGCGACGGCGTGCTGACGCGCACGGTGGCCGACACCGCCGCGATCCTCGACGTGCTGGCCGGCTATGAGTGGGGCGACGCCACCTGGGCGCCGCCCCCGCCCGAGCCGTTCGCCACCGCCACCACCGGCGCCGCCGCGCGCGACCCCGGCCGGCTGCGGATCGCCGCCACCACCGTGCCCCCGCTCGCCGACGCGCGGGTGGACCCCCTCTGTGCGGAGGCGGTCGATGAGGCCGCCGCGCTGCTGCGCGAGCTGGGCCACGAGGTGGAGGAGGTGCAGGTCCCGTGGCAGGTGAAGGGCCTGCGCGAGCTCTTTGGTACCGCCTTCTCGATTCACATCGGCCTGTCGGTCGCCTTCTCCGGCACGATCGCCGGCCGGGAGCCGCGCGCGGAGGACATGGAGGCGCTGTCGTGGGCGATCTATTCGAGGGTGCGGCAGATCGACGCGATCACCGGCCTCGCGATGACCACCCGCCTGCAGGCGATCGCGCGCCGGGTGATCGAGTTCCTGGCGCCCTACGACGCGCTGCTCACCCCCGCGCTCGCCGAGCGCCCGCTCCCGCTGGGCACGCTCGATCCGATGGGCCCCGATCCGCTGGGCACCTTCACCCGCTCCGGCTACTTCACGCCGTTCACGCCGATCCTCAACTCGACCGGACAGCCCGCGATCGCGCTGCCCCTGCTGCACGGCTCCGACGGGCTGCCGCTGGCGGTGCAGCTGGTGGCGCGCCCCGCCGAGGAGGGCCCCCTGCTGGCGCTGGCCGCCCAGCTGGAAACCGCGCGCCCCTGGCGCGATCGCCGCCCGGCGCCGGCTGAGACGGCGGCATCGCGCTGAGCCAGGGCCGCCGAGGAGCGCGCTTGATCAGCCGGTCCCCGCTTGGGCCCGCGCGGGCGCAATGAAATGGGCACCTTGCGGGAATCTGAGGCGGGCGTCGAATACGCCTGTCTGAGGAGCCGTGGGGGGATTTGTTTTGAGGATTCGTTCCGCGCGGAACCAATCCAAAAAACAAAACACGCAACGGCCGGAGCGCGCGCGACAGGCGCCGTTCACGCGCCCAGCACCGCGGCCATCGGGCGGGGGTCGACCCCGAGCGCCCGCGCGTCGGCCGTCCCGCGGCTCGACACCATTGGGACCTCCAGCAGCTCCGCTTCGTCCCAGCTGGCGAACGCGCGCTCGCCCTGCGCCTGCTCGAGCACGCGCAACGCGCGCGACACCAACGGAGTGGGCACCGGCAGCAGCGGGCGGCGGCGGCCCTGCGCGCGCAGCACCAGCCGCACGATCCGCTCGCAGCTCAGCACCTCCGGGCCCGCCAGCTCGTAACGCTCGCGCCGCTCGCTCGCCGGCGTGCGCAGCGCCGCGATCAGGCACGCCGCCACATCCTCGGCGAAGATCGGCTGAAACTCGGTGCGCCCCAGGCCGGAGAGCGGCACCGCCGGGAGCAGTGTGAGGCGCTCCAGCAGCCCCAGCCAGCGGTCGCCCGGCGCGTACACCAACGACGGGGCCATCACGATCGAGTCCAGCCGCGCCTCACGCACCGCCTGCTCGGCCAGCGCCTTGGCTCTGAAGAAGCGCGCGCGCTCGTGCGTGGAGGCGCCCAGCGCGGAGAGGAAGAGGAAGCGCCGCACGCCGGTCCGCTCGGCCGCCTGCACCATCCTCCATGTCGCGATCCCGCTCAGCTCCTCGATCGAGCCGCGCGGCTGGTCGCGGATCGCCGCGGCCAGGTGCACCACCGTCTCCACGTCGCGCATCGCGTTGCGGAACGACGGCGGGTCGGCCAGGTCGCCGAGCGCGATCTGGACCCGCACGCGCTGCGCGCCCAGCCGCCGCGGGTCGCGCACGAGGCAGCGCACCCGCTCGCCGTCCGACAGCAGCCGCCGCAGGAGCGCCGAGCCGACGAGCCCGGTGGCGCCCGTGAGCAGCAGCATCGCCCAAAAAGTAGCGCGCCGCCCGCGCTCGCATGGGCCGGCCGCCGGGGTGCGGGCAGGTGCGGGGCAGGGCGTGCCCACCCCACCGGTCGGGCCCAAATAGAATGGAGCTCCCTCCGGAGCGGCGATGCACCCTCCTACAATGCATCCCTCCCGGCTGCCCGCAAACGAACCCAGGAAGATCTGAATGGCCTACGTGATCGCCGAGCCGTGCATCGGCACGAAGGACAACTCGTGTGTCGAGGTGTGCCCGGTGGACTGCATCCACCCCACGCCCGACGAGCCCGGCTACGAGGCGGCCGAGATGCTGTACATCGATCCCGAGGAGTGCATCGACTGCGACGCCTGCGTCGAGGCCTGCCCGGTGGACGCCTGCTTCGCCGAGGATCAGCTCCCGGAGGAGTGGCAGAAGTACGCGCAGATCAACGCCGAGTACTTCGCCAACACCCGCTGAGAGCCCGGCCCGGGCCCGCGCCCGCGCCCGCTGAGGGCCGGGCGGCGGGTCGCGGCTCAACCGGCGCTGATCGCCGCCGGTTGCGCCGCGAGCCCTTCCAGCTCGCGCAACGTGTCGATGAAGATCTCGATGCCCCGCACGAGCAGCGCGCGCGTGATGACCAGCGGCGGCAGGAAGCGCGCGACGTTGTCGAAGTGGCCGCCCACCTCGATGATCACGCCACGTTCGCAGCACGCTCGGCGCAGGTCGGCCGCAAGCCGGGGCCAGGGCTGCTTGCTCTGGCGGTCGCGCACCAGCTCCACGCCGATCATCAGTCCGCGCCCGCGCACCTCGCCGATCGCGGGGAGCTCGGCCGCGGCGTCGCGCAGGAGGTCGATCGCCAGCTCGCCCAGGCGCTCGGCGTGCGCGGCCAGCTCCATCTCCACCATGTAGTCGATCGCCGCCGCGCCCGCCGCCATCGCCACCTGGTGGCCCCGGAAGGTGCCGATGTGCGCGCCC
>WQXW01000062.1 GCA_009781575.1 Solirubrobacterales bacterium | reverse complement strand
GCCGAGGCCGAGGCCGAGGCCGCCACCGCCATCGGCGCGGTGGCCGCGAGGCACACCAACACGATGGCCATCGGCAACGCCCGCGCGCGGCTGGGACGGAGCGATTCGGTGGTCCTCCGGTTTACGCGAAGCCCCGGCTCGTCGGGAGCGTTCACCTGCTCGAGTGTACAGGCCCGGCCCGCTCCGTCCGTTGCGTGTTTTGTTTTGAGGATTCGTTCCGCGCGGAAGGAATCCTCATTTTGAATCCCCCACCGGCTCCTCAGACAGGTGTGTTCGACCTGGGACTGCGCGCGGCGCTCGCGGGCTTGCCCTCCTCCACCCAGCGGCGGAACACCGCCACGCGCTCCGCCGGCCACGCGCCGTCGCACGGCATCGAGCCGTCCTCGAGCCGCTCGAGGATCGCGTCGGCGTGCCGGATCACGTCGTCGAGCGACCACAGGTCGAAGGCGGCCTTCATCGACTTGCGATCGCGCTCCCGGAAGAGCGGCTTGATGTGCTCCTCAAAGCCGACCGGCTCGTCCTCGCCCGGGAGAGGGGCCGCCTGCTGTGGCGCCTGCTCCTCCCCGCCGAGCGCCGGCACCCTGGAGCCGGGAGTCGCATCGCACGCCCACCACCAGCGGGGCATCGGCATGTCGGGAGGCGGCTTGGCCCCCGGCTGTGAGTTTTCGAGCGCCACGCGCGATCCCCACTCGATGTAGGAGCGAAACGCCGCCTGGAACTCGGCGTCGGATGGCAGGCCGGCCTCCTGCGCGGAGCGGCAGATGAGCTCGACCCAGCGCGCGCGCATCTCCTCCGTGAGCGCCCTGCCGAGGTGCTGGGAGACCATCCGCCGGTAGCCGCCGTGGCGCTCGCTGTACAGCTGCGGGCCGCCGAACACCTCGGCCAGCCAGCGCGCAACGCGCTGCGGGTGGTCCGGCGCCATGTTGGCAAAGAGCGGCGCGAGCAGAGGGTCCGCGGGGACGTGCTTCTCGTAGAAGATGCGTGTCGTGCGGGTGAGCGCGGGCAGTCCGCCGCACCACTCAAAGAGCATGGGCACGCGCTCGGGGTCGAGCACCGGATCGTTGAAGTCAACGTACCAGTGCATGCCGCTGCAGAACGGCTTGTTCTGCGAGTGACCGCAACGGCACAGTGCGTAGTGCTCGCGCGAAGCTCCCTGCGCGCGCGCGACCTCCGCCCCGTCCTCATCGGTGAGCGCGATGCCCCCGGTGACGCGGTAGGGACCGTCCCTGCTGATCTCTATCGCCGGCTCGCGCTCGCCGTCCCAGTCGACCTGCGCGCGCGCCTCCACACCGTCGATCGCGTAGCTGAGCGCGCCCGACGGGCAGTCGCGCACGGCGCGGATGATCTCATCCATCCGCCCCCCGCTCGGGGTGACGAAGGCGCCCTCGGTGTGGAACACACTCGACAGCCGATCGCTGCAGAGACCCGAGTGCTGACAGATGCCGCGGTTGTCGAAGACAGTGAGTTGCACCCCATCGTAGGTGTCACGCCGATCTCCCACCCGCCCAGGATCCTTGGCGTCGCTGAAGCCGATCCGCGCGCACGCGCCGTCGCAGCTCGGCTTGATCGCCGACTCGCCACAGCGGCAGAGCGCCATCTGGGGGCGGGTCGCGAGCTCCTCGCCCAGCCAGTTGTGAACACGCGCGGCGTTGGTCACGAGATAGGGCCCGTCATGGGCACATCGAATGCCGGGCTCGCAGCCGGACTGCAGCGCGCGCAGGCGCTCCAGGCGCTCCCGCGCCCGGGCGTCGCCGTCGCCCTGTGCCAACGCGAGCGCGACGGTGAGCTCCTGCAGCGTCGCGGTGGCCTCCATCATCCGCGCCTGCGGGCGAGGATCGCTGCCGCCCCGCGCGCTCAGCTCTGTCGCGGCCTGCGCGAGCTCCCACACGCTCTGCTCGAGTCCCGTGGACTCCTGCCCGGGCGCGTCGACGGCGGGCTCGGTGGATTCCTGCGCCGTGCCGGCGGGCCGGCGCCCGGTGATGCCCTCCGCGAGCGGCCGCAGCACGCCGGCGGCGAGGCGCCCTGCCGCGGCGGCAGCCTGCGCGCGCCCCTCAACGGTCCTGCCGGCACGCGCTTGGTTGAGGGCAAGCGCGAACGCGCGCGCGGCGTCGTCGAAGAGCGCGGTCAGCTCGTCGGTGCGGCCCGTCTCGCCGACCGCGGCCACGTAGCCCACCACCTGTTGAGCCAGCTCCTCGGACTCGTCGTCGTCGAGCCCCGTGCCGCGCGGCGCGCCCCGAGCAAAGCGGCTGCTGGCGCCCCACTCGGGGAAATGCGCGGCGAGCGAGTCGGCGACGCCGGTCAGAGCGGCGCCCACCGGGTCGAGCGCGCGCGCGGGCGGCTCGGAGGCGATCTCCTGGATCAGCCCGCAGAACGTGGCCGCCTCGCGAACGCGCTCCTCGAGCAGCGCCCACGCCGCGTCGCGGTGGGGCATCAGGTAGTCGTCCTCGTAGAACAGCTCGAAGCTCGGGCCCGCGTTGCGGCCCGGGTGGTCGGGACCGACCGGCAGCGCGGTGATGAGGCTCCCGAGCGGCCTCAGCACGCCGGCCATCAGCGTGACGGTGGCGTCGGCGAGCGTGGCGAGCTGCGCGTCGCTCTCCTCGGTGTGAGCGAAGTAGCGCTCGAACATCTGCAGCAGGATCTCGTAGCCGACGTTGAACAGGTCGACGCAGCGCGATGTGACGCGCTCGCCGATCTGCGGTACCGACTCGTCGTGCCGGCAGAGCCGCACGGTGGCGAACATCACCGGCCGCACCGGGTCGAACGCGGGCTTTGCGCGCTTCATCTGGCGGTATTCGTCGAGGATCCGCACGAACTGCCCGAAGTGGGCGGCTTCCCAGTGCCCGCGCGCGCCCTCGCCCTGCTCGAGGATCGTGTCGATCGCGCGCTGGGCGGAGGCGAGGTCGGTCACCGCGACCAGCTCGGGCCAGCGGAAGCTCTCGCTGCTGGCCTGCGCGCGCGGAGGACCGACGAACAGGTGGCGCTCGCCGAACTTCTCGGCGAGGTGCGCGAAGCCGAGCTCGATCGAGCGATAGAGATGCCCCACGGTCGCGAAGTCCTGCGGCTGGGGCACGATGTCGCGCTCGGACATCAGCGGGACCGCGTCGGCGAGCGGCGCGTCGATCCCCTTGGCGCCCTCCAGCGCCATCCCCTCGGGTCGCTCGAGGAACATGAAGTGCGCAAGCGCGGGCTCGCCGAACGGCACGAGCGTCAGGTTCACACCCGCCGGATAGTTGTGTGCGGGCGCGGGGAGATTGGGTCGCCCGAAGTGCGGCGCGGCGCCGATCGCGGAGAGCAGGTTGTGCACGAGCGCCAGGTGGAGCATCTCCTCGGTCGCCACGTGGGTGATGGCGCGCCGCCAGCGCGTGACCGCGTCGAGCTCCTCGGGGGAGAGCCCCTCGTCCTCTCGCTGCTTGAGCGAGAACGCGGCGAACAGGTACTGGCACATGATGCCGTGCTCGAGCTCGGCGGCCTCGCAGAGCATGTAGATGAGCGCCTCGCGGTGCTCGATCACGAACGGCGCCTCCGGCGCGGCCCGGCCGCCCCGCGAGGCGATCACCTCGGCCAGGCGTCCCCGGCCGGCGGCCGGCGGCGGCTCGACCGCGCTCGCGTCAGTCATGTGCGCTCCCGTCCCGAGTGCTTGGCGTGAGCGTAGTCTAGGCTTCCTTGCGCGCAGCCGACCCCAAGCTGCTCGAGGCGCCGGTGGAGGACCGCAAGCGGGTCACCTCGCTGGAGCTCTTCTTCGACCTGGTGTTCGTGTTCGCGATCACCCAGGTGAGCACGTTCGTGGCGTCCAGCCCAACGTGGACGCGCCTGCTGGAGGGGATGGCGATCCTGGCGGTGGTCTGGTTCGCGTGGTCCTGCTACGCGTGGCTCGGTAACACAGCGGACGCCGAGCAGGAGCTCGTGCGCGTGATGCTGCTGGGCGCGATGGCGGCGATGCTGATCGTCTCCCTCGCGGTGCCACACGCGTTCGGCGCGGACGCGCTCATCTTCGGCGTGGCCTATTTCGTCGTGCGGCTGGCGCACATCGGCACCTACACACTCGTGGCGCGCGCCCAGCACGACACGACCTTGGCGAGCGTGGTGGGGCGGCTCTCCTCGACCATGCTGCCGGCGGCGGCGCTGCTCGTGCTGGCGGGTGCGCTCTCATCGGGCACCGCGCGGGCGGTCTGCTGGGTCGCCGCGCTGGGGGTCGACTACGGCGGCATCGTCGCGCGCGGCGTGGAGGGCTGGCGGATCAACCCCAGCCACTTCGCGGAGCGCCACGGACTGATCATCATCATCGCGCTGGGCGAGTCGATCGTCTCGCTCGGAGTGGGCGCCAGCAGGATCCCGCTCGGCGCGCGCGTGATCGTGGGCGCTCTGCTCGGCATCGCGGTCGCGGCGGCGCTGTGGTGGGCGTACTTCGACGTGGTCGCGCTCGTGGCCGAGCGCCGGCTGCAAACGGCCGACGAGCGCGAACAGGCGCTGATCGCGCGCGACTCCTTCACCTTCCTGCACCTGCCGATGGTGGCGGGCATCGTGCTCTTCGCAATTGGGGTGAAGCGGGCGCTGATCCACCTCGACACTCATCTCGGGGCGGTGGGGGCAACCGCGCTCTGTGGCGGGATCGCGCTCTACCTGCTGTCACTGAGCGCGCTCAAGCGGCGCAACATCGGCAGCTTCAACCGCCCGCGAATCGTGGTGGCGGCGATCCTGGTGGCGCTCATCCCCGCGGCGCGCGCGGTGCCGGCGCTGGTGGCGATCGCGCTGGTCGCGTGCGCGGCGTGCGGCCTGATCGCCTTCGAGCTCGTGCGCTACAACGAGAGTCGCGCGCGCATCCGCCACCTCGGGTCCGAGTAGTTCGATCTCGCGCTCGCCGTCTGGCGGGACCTCGATCAGCTCGAGCGGCGCCGGTCGAGCGCCGGTCGAACAGCGGCCGTTGCGTATTTTGTTTTGCGGATTCCTTCCGCGCGGAACGAATCCTCTTTTCAAATCCCCCAACGGCCCCTCAGACAGACGTGTTCACCAGCGCGACCGACGACCGAGGGACTCCAGCGCGACCCAGGAACTGCAGCGCGACCTACGACTCCAGCGCGACCGCCGCCTCGGGCGTGGCGACGTGAAAGGAGAAGCTCTCCTCGATGTAGAGCCGCACGAGCTCGGGGTCGTGCGAGTCGTAGCCGATCGCGAGGTCCTGACCGCAGTCGAAGATGAAGTCGCCGCCGCGCAGGCTGAGTACGACCGCACCCCTGACGCCTGGCGCCCACACGATCGGCCCGTCGAGGATCCGGCGCAGGTGGTCGAGCAGCAGGTGGCCGCCGTGCTCGGCGGTCTCGACGACCTTGCGATACTGCTCGCGCCCGAGCGCGAGCCCGTAGGGCCCCGTGATTCCACTGCACAGCAGCTGCTCTACGGCGCCGGCAACCGCACGCGGATAGGCGTCGGGGGCGTCGCCGAGCTTCCCGGCGTCGTGGGTGGAGGCCTCGGCGATACCGACAGTGGCGCCGGCCCAGCCGTGGAACACTGCGATGTTCTCGGCCATCGCGATCTGGTGCGCGGCCCGGTCGAGCTCGGCGAGGTCGGCGTCGTCGGCGCCGCGGTCGGCGTCGCGCAGTTCGCCGCGGGGCAGCGCAAAATCCGCACGAGCCTCGATCAGCGGCAACACGGTCCGCTTCAGCGCGGACACGCCATGCGCGGGGCTGGACTCGAACGGAGTGGTGCGCCCGAGGTTCGTGGCGGAGTGCTCCCACCCGTGTGGGCCGGAGAAGTCGACCAGCTTGCGCGCGCCGAGCGCGGGCGCCAGCCGCTGGCGCGCCTCCTGGTCGAGCAGCTCCCAGCCGGCGTCGCTGATCGGAGCGTGGGAGCGGAGCAGGTGGTTCATCGCGCCACCCCCCGCAGGCTGCGGATCCCGAGCGATCCGTCGCCGCCGTCGGCGGGCCCGCCCTCGAAGGTCTCCGCCTCGGCCTCCTCGCCGCGCTCCACGATGTCGCCCTCCTGGAAGAGGATCCCCTGCGCGATCTCGCGCCACGCGGGGGTGCGACGCAGCAGAAACTCGAGGTCCATGGAGAAGTGCTTGAACTCCTCCCCCTGGGCGTCGCGCATGATCGCCAGCGCCTCGGGGTCGGTCTCCACCGCGAGCCGCTGCTGATACCACCCGATCGCTTCGGCCTCCTCGGTCAGCGAGGCGCACAGGCGCGCGAACGTGCGCGTCGGCTGGGGGAGCTCCTCGGGTGGCTCGTGGTACTGGTCGAAGCCCATCGCGAATCTCCTTGGTCGTCGTCGGGTGGTCACGCGGGGCCCACCGCGGGCGGCTGCGCGCGGTGCGCGGGTCGGGACGCTACTCCTCGCGCAGCTCCCGATGGCACCCGGCGGCGAGCGCCCCAACCGGCTCGCCCGCTTGGCGCGCAGCGGTGCCGGTCGAGCAGCGGCCGTTGCGTTTTTTGTTTTGGGGATTGGTTCCGCGCGGAACGAATCCTCTTTTTGAATCCCCCAACACTGCTTCTGACAGGCGTGTTCGACGGGGCCGCCAGATCCCCGCAAAATGCCGCATTTTCATTGCATCTATGCGGGGCCGAGCGCGCACGGGGACCGACCTGCGGTGCCGGCCCCTCCCGGGTGCCGAGGGGTGTCGTTCCGGATCGCCCGCAGTATCGTTCCGGATCGCCCGCGACTTCATTCCGGATTGCCGGCGAGAGGCTCATCGCCGATGTGGGCGGTCCCAATCGAGGCGCTCTGGGCCTGACCGGCGCGCGATTCACGCGAGTTGGATCGCGACTGTTGGTTTACGCTGCGGCGCGTGTGGGTGCGAACGCGGCGCGATCCCAGGGCCGGGGCGGGCCGGCTCGCGCGGCGGGGCGCACGGCCCGCCGCGGTGGCGCGCCCGACGACTCGGCGCTTCATCTCCTGGACCGCGCTGGCGATGATGACGGTGGGCACCGTGGGCTATCTCGGGTCGGCGCCCGCAACCGCCGTGTTCGGCCTGCCGTCGGTGTTCCTGTACGTGGTGCCGGCGTTCGCGTTCCTCGTGCCGGTGTCGCTCGTCGCCGCGGAGCTGGCCTCGGGCTGGCAGGGAGGGGTGTACAACTGGGTGCGCGAGGGCACCTCCGCGCCGTTGGGACTGCTGGCGGTCTGGTGTCAGTTCTCTCAAACGATCTTCTACTACCCCGCGCTGCTCGGATATGTGGGCAGCACGCTTGCCTACGTGATCGATCGGCGCCTGGCCGGCAACGGCGTGTACACCGCCGCGATCATCATCGTGCTGTTCTGGGGCGGTGTGCTGGTGTCCTCGCGAGGCGCGCCGATGGTCGCGCGCCTATCCTCCAGCGGGACGTTGATCGGGACGTTGATCCCGGGCGCGATCCTCGTGGTGCTCGGTGTGATCTACCTGATTCAGGGCAACCCCTCGGCGGCGCCGATGAATGTTCACCACATCGTGCCGCCGTGGCACGGCCTGGCGAGCATCGTGCTGGTGGTCAACAGCTTCTTCACCTACGCCGGCATAGAGGTCAGCGCGGTGCACGTCGACGAGCTCCGCAGCCCGGGCCGGGAGTATCCGCGAGCGATCTTCCTGGCCATGGGTCTGGTGCTGGCGGTGTTCATCCTCCCCACGCTGGCGATCGCGTGGGTGATCCCGTCGGGCCAGATCAGCCTCACCGCGGGCGTGATGCAGGCCTTCGACGGCCTGCTCACGCACTTCGGCATCTCCTTCGCGGTGCCGTTGATCGCGATCGCGCTGGCCGCGGGGGCGCTCGCGGGGATGCTGGCCTGGCTGGACGGCCCCTCCGAGGGGCTGCTGCGGATCGGGCGCGAGCAGGGCTATCTGCCGCCCTACTTTCAGAAGCTCAACGATCAGGGCATCGAGCTCCACATCCTCACGGCCCAGGGTGTGGTGATCACGATCATCGCGCTGCTGTACGCGTTCATCCCGACGATCTCCCGCGCGTACTGGATCTTCACCGCGATGGCCACCCAGGTGTACCTGGTCATGTACGTGCTCATGTTCGTCGCCGCGGTGCGGCTGCGGCGCACGCAACCGGACCACCCGCGTGGATACCGCGCTCGCTGGCTGGGCCCGCTGTGCGTGCTGGGCGGCCTCTCCTCGGTGGCCGCGTTCGCGATCGGCTTTGTGCCGCCCTCGCAGCTGGGCCACCAGAGCCCCGTCGCGTACGCGCTGCTGATCCTCGGCGGGCTGCTGGCGATCGGGATCCTCCCGCCGCTGCTCATGGACCGGCTGCGCAGGCCGGCGTGGAAGATGGCGGGGGCGCCGGATCCGCCACCCGGCGGGTGATCGGCCGCACCCGGCGCTGGACGCCCACACGGCCCGCCCGAACGCCGAGGCGACGGGTGGGTTTCGCCAATTCGCTCGCCACACTGATCAGTTTGAT